>CADDZK010000004.1 GCA_902812425.1 Actinomycetota bacterium | reverse complement strand
ACCTCCCTGAGCTCTGCGAACCTGCTCCTTACCGTTTCGAGGTCGTCCGGGTGTACGTAAGCAAAGGAGTCGGTACCAAACCTCTCATCGGGGCGAAAACCAAGTACGCGCTCTACCGCAGGGCTTTCGTAGAGTATGACGCCTTCGGCGTCGAGGATCATTATTATGTCAGTGGCGTACCGTACGAGAGAGCGGAACCTCTCTTCGCTCCTCTTGAGGGCCTCTTCCACCCGGCGGCGCTCGGTTACATCGATGGCGTAGAGACGCAAGAGATCGCTCCCCGGAACCGCGTAGATTAGACGCTGATAGAGAACGTCGTCGATCCACACCTCGCTGCTGATTGGCTGGCCACCAGATTTTCTTATGTCATGTTCAATCGACACCAAGTCCGCGAGGATCGGATGGCGTTGACCCAGCGTGACCAGGTCCGGAAACCGTTCCCGGGCTGCGGGACTGATAAAAGTTGGTTCGCCGGCGACAGCAGTCTCCACGATTGGAGTCGGGTTGAGAGTTGGGAAGGATGCCAACCGGGCGAGCTCTTCCTCGGTTCGCTTGCGCTTCGTGATGTCCAGGATCGTGGCGACCGCGCCCCATGGCTGGCCGGATGCATTTCGGATGAGCGCAGCGTTAACGCTTACCCATATAACCTCCCGGTCCTTACAGACGTAGCGCTCCTCGACCGTGTACTCGGCGGTCTCACCACGCGTCATTCTTCGAAAGCGTGCGAGGTCCTCTTCGCGGTCATCGGGGTGCACGAGTTCCGCGAACGTCATACTTAGCAGCTCGTCTTCGGAGTAGCCGGTGATCCGGCACAGTTTTCGGTTGACGCGCAAGAATCGTCCCGTGGCAAGGTCGGTTTGTGCCTTTCCCACACTGGCGAGCTCGAACATGGCTCGGTATTCATCTTCGCTTCTTCGCAGCGCTTCCTCAGCACGCTCGCGCTCGCTACTCTCCTCGGCCTCACGCATAGCCCTTCGGATCGCCGGCAGGAGACGTTCCAATCTATCCTTCAGCACATAATCCGTGGCTCCGCTCTTCAGGGTTTCGATCGCCACCTCTTCACCGAGTGTGCTTGAGACGAAGATAAACGGTACCCTGGGACGGGTCTTTCTGGCCAGCCGTAGCGCCGAGAGGCCATCGAAGCCCGGTAGGCTGTAGTTCGCTAGGATGAGAGCGGCACCTCCTTCCTCCAGCGCTGCGACGAAAGCGCTGCGGTCCTGCACCCGTGTTAGCTCGCAGACGATCCCGCCGTCCGACAGTTGAGCTCCGATGAGTTCTGCGTCCAATGCGCTATCTTCGAGGAGTAGGATGCGTAGCACACCCGATTTATTGCGGTCTTGCCCTTCAGGGCCGGGCAAGACTTTCATGATTCCCGCTCTGCGGTGCTAGGTGGCTTATTGAGGGCTCCCCAGAAGAGCCCGACTTTTTCGACGGTCTCGGTAAAGAATCGGAAACTCATCGGCTTTACTACATAGGCGTTCGTGCCGAAGTTGTAGCTTCTCAACAGGTCTCGCCCCTCGCGAGAAGACGTGAGCGTCACGACCGGCCTCGCCTTCGGGTTTGGATCGGGCTTGATCCATTGTGGGATTTCCAATCCGTCTACTTTGGGTAGTTTGATATCGAATAGCATCATCTTGGGGTTCTCCCTCGCACCGCCCAGCTGTAGAGATAATCCAGAGCCTCCTGTCCGTCAGGCGCAGCGAGGATCAACTGGACATCGTTTTCGTTGTCTTCTACCAGTAAAATAGTATCGCTATCATCTATCCCTGTTCTCCGCGCATCGCGGAAGCGAGAAGTAGAAGGTGGCGCCTTTCCCCACACGACCTTCCGCGCACATTCGTCCTGCGTAGTGGTCGACCATATGTCGCACGCTGGCGAGCTAATCTGT
Source organism: Actinomycetota bacterium (assembly GCA_902812425.1). Taxonomy (GTDB): domain Bacteria; phylum Actinomycetota; class Rubrobacteria; order Rubrobacterales; family Rubrobacteraceae; genus Rubrobacter_D. The sequence goes on along the minus strand of CADDZK010000004.1, from coordinate 31,687 downwards.
GCCTTCGCACTCTTCCGCATTGGCAGAAGCGCATCTGTTACCTCGACCGTCCGTTCCGAGGCGCTTCTCTTCATGCTCATTCTCTCTTCATCGTATGGCTTCCGCAAGCTACCAACACGTATAATTGACGACTCCGTCGCCGACTGCATCACCCAAATGAAGTATCTTTGGACGCACGAGCCTCCCATAAGTCACCAGATGCAGCGCTGGAAGTGCCTACTGCCTCTTGATTGCAGTGATAGTGCACTCTGGCACACAGACAGGCGTGTTTGCCTGGAGCGGTAACTTTCGGAATTTGGCGGCACGCTACGAGCAACAGACGTATCATAGCCCCGGCTTCAGACATCAGGGGCATCGTCATGCTACCGAGGTGTTTGCAGGATAGTGTCCAGTGGGTCGAGGCGGCGTACTCCGGCACACTGTCGGATCGTTGGCTACCATGAGCGCGTTGCGCATCCGAGACACCTCGCGTTTAGCCAGGCTCTCTTGACGACTCTACATCCCGAAGTGGCCCGGTTGGGGAAGATTATGAGGTCCCGCGTTGGTGAACCGTTCAGCGACCAAGGAAAGGCTCTGAGACATCCTACAAATTTTCGGGAATGTGCCGTGTGGCAGAGGCTCGCCGATTCCACACTGTGATAAGTTAATGGTGTGAGTACAAGTATTGCAAACAAAGAAAGAACGGCCGAGATCAAAATAATAATCGCCTTCGAGCAAGAATTCCGCGCCTACCAGGGCACACTCGCGGCGGCTGTCAGGATACTCCGCCCGGACACAGACGTGGTGACCGCTAAGCCCGAGAAGATAAGCGGGGTGGCGAAACGCTTCGGCCCAGATCTTGTCATCGGCAGCCGGTGCAAGAACGAGGACATGGAGGGCGTACCGGCTTGGATCGAACTCTCTCTGAATCCTGCCCAGATGACGAAAGTAAACGTGGATGGAGAATACTCGGAGGTTGCCAATCCTACGCTAGATAAGTTGCTCGCGATCATCGAAGAGGTCGCGCAGCTTACTCGAACGAGTGATCTCTGAGCGCGCACCCGCTGCTCCTTAGTGTCCGTTCGCCTCAGCTGCTTCTTCTGGCTATCCGGTAATATGACACGCACATCGGAATCCTCCGACACGTCAGCATCTAAAGCAGTAGTCAATGAAGTTGACCCACGCCTGTGAAGCTTGCCTTCAAACATAACACAGGATGGTCGGGACACCTGGCACGCTGACCTCGGAGGCAGAAAACGAGCGGGGGCCAATATCATTGCACTTCGCTATAAGAACAACGATAGACATTCAATACAGGACTTAGAATCCTTCCAGTTTGGGTTCGAGCCCCACGGTCTCTACAATGCTTCCCCTGGAAAAGTGGCTTCAAAGACTTCAGGACTCTGCCAATACGATCAACCTGTCGTGCTCTGTGAAGGTGACCCGGTGTGACTTCTTCGGGTTAAGGTGGACGCCGTAAGAGGCGTCTGGATCTGCGACCTCCGCCTTCAGGCGGTAGCCCACGGCCACCTCGCCGCGGCGGCGGGCGGATTCTACGGCGGTGTAGAAGTTCAGCTGCACCCCTGGCTCCACGTAGTCTGACGCGGGCTTGAGATACAGTTCTGAGCCTTCAGGAGAGATCAGCTCTTCGAACACCTTCGCGAGCTCCCTGTCCTCCGAGACCTGGCACATCAGCAGGCTCGCCAAATGATCGCTGACGATAAAGTCGTCGGCGCCGGTTACCTCGGCGAGCTCGCGGTTGCGGACGTCGAGCATCTCGCTGACTATGGAGAAACAGTGGTCGCACCCATCGGCGATCTCGCGCAGGTGCAAAAGCGTTACCAGGGTCTTCGAGTCGGCCGCGTTGGGGTCCGGTTCGTCAGAGGAGCCGAGCACGATCACATGGTCGAAGGAGGGAACCTGAAGCTCGTTCAGGACGTGGCGATCCGTCGTGTTGCCCTCGCGGGTGTGAGCGGTCAGGTTGCTGAGATTGCCCAGGTAAGGAACGGTGCCTTCTGGGGTCACCACGGTAACCTCGGAGCCGGGATTGACGTAGTGATCCAGCTCGGCGACGATAGTGGGCGCGCGGTCGCTCCAGCCGAGGATCAGGGTGCGCTCGGGCCTCGGCTCACGCGCAAGGGGCTCGCGCATCGCCCCCGCGTCGATCTCGGGGACGGGTCGTTCGGACGGCGCTATCGTGCTGTCGTCTTCGGCGATGAGTATGATCCTGTCGTCCGCCGAGATCCCGGTTTCAGAGGGCGGGTTCAGAATGATGCGGCTATCCTTTTTGCGGACTCCGATCACGGAGCACGTCTCGTAGGCCGTGAGAGCTTCGCTGAAGGAGTTGCCGGCGAGGTTGTGATCGGGGGGGATGTATATCTCATCTCCCGCGAAGTCGAGGAGGTCCGTATAGACCACGGAGAGGCCGGACTGGCGGCAGGTCTGGGCGGTGATGCGCGAGATGAAATCGTCAACGGCGACGAGCGTCAGCTCGTCGCGTCCGACCATCTGTGCGACCCCGAGGTTCTCCTTGTCGCTTATCCTCGATACGATGTGGTACGAGCCCGAGCGCCGGTTCGGGTTATTGGTGAGGGCGAGGATGGTCTTGATCACCCGCAGATCGGCTTCGTCTCCTTCGGGCGGAAGGACGATGATCGAGCGCGCCTCGTCGGGGTTAACGATCTCGATGTCGTCTATGTCGATGGGATCTCCCGTCCTGCAGACGACGCGCGTGTTCTTGGTGTCGCCGACCCTCTCGCGGATCTCGTCCTCCATCTCGACCTTGTCGTTCTCGGCCAGGATGGCGATGCACGCGCCCTGACGGCTGCCGTTGCGGCTCTCGTTGGCCCTGACCAGCTCGGTCACGACGGGGAAGACCTCGGGGGAGAAGCCGTAGATGACCGTGTGATCCCGCTCCACGACGAACGAGCGTCCCTTGCGCAACTCGGCCAGTTTTTCGTCTATGCCGGCGAATATGACCCCGATGAGGGTGCTGAAGACGAGGATCCCACCCGCCGTGACCGTCAGCATCGAGAGCAGGTAGGCCCAGCTTCCCCTGTCACCGCCCAAGTTGCCGGGGTCTATAGTTCGCATCAGATCGAGCCAGAGCGTCTGGAAGAAGCCGGGACGGTGCCCCCCGCTCGCCGGCGCTATACCCGTCAGGTAGACGAACAGGGTGCTCGCCACGACCAGCGCCAGGAGCACGAGGAAGAGCCAGCCGATCAGTGCCATGGTGCCCTTTGAGATGGTGTTATCGAACCGGTATCGCAACCGGTCGGCGAGCGTAACCTTCCGCATACCCCTCCGTACAGAACTCCAGAGCAGCCGACAGACGGATGAGAGGTGCATTATATCGCCCTCGTACGGCCCTAAGAGAAGCCAGCACCCCTAGTACATTCGCGGTAGCGAAAACTCACTCATTTGCAGGATGTATACAAGCGCTTGCTGAATCATCATGGGCCTTATTAGTGTTCAGGTCTCAGAAAGGAGAAACGTCATGGCGCAAGGAGTATCTGGAGCCCCGGCCGCGCTAGAGGTACACGTTACGGGCAGGAGGGTGCTTGCGACGATTGTCGACGGCATCGTGCTCAGCGTAGCGTTCTGGGTAATGGCAGCGCTCTTCGGGGGCGCCTCGGCCGGTGGTGGGCAGATGGGTGCCTCGCTGAGCGGCCTCGCGGCCCTGGTCTTCTTCATCCTTTCCGTCGCCTACTTCATCGTACTGGAAGGCTATCTGGGGCAGACCGTAGGCAAGATGCTCCTCGGCATAAAGGTAGTGCGGGAGGATAACGGCGAGGTCCCCGGTCTCAAGGCCGCCACCATAAGGACCGTGATGCGGCTCATCGACGGCCTGTTGGCCTATCTGGTGGCTTTCATCGCCGTTCTTGCTTCCCAGAAAAACCAGCGCCTCGGCGACATGCTCGCGAAAACCCTCGTAGTACGCAAGTAGATCCGAAGGAGCTAGACCAGCGTGCCGGGACTGTGGGAGCAGTCCCGGCACGCTCTATTCTCCCGGCGGCCTACAGCGCCACCCGCGAGAGGACCTCGCCCATGCGTTCGAGCGCCCTGCTGATGTTCTCGCGCGAGTTGGCGTAGGAGAGGCGCAGATGTCCCTCTCCGTGAAGGCCGAACGCCGTACCAGAAAGACACGCGACGCCGGCCTCATCGAGGAGTAGATCCGCCAGCTCGTCGGCGGGACGCCCCGTCCCCACGATGCGCGGGAAAGCGTAGAAAGCACCCTGCGGCGTGATGCACTCGACGCCGGGGAGCCCGTTCAGGCCGTCTACGATAAGGTCCCTGAGCGCCCTGAACTCGGAGAGCATTTCCTCGACGGCGTCCTGCGGGCCTTCGAGGGCGGCGAGCCCTGCGTACTGGGTGGCAGCGCTCGTGCACGAGTTGGAGTTGACCTGCAACTTGGCCACCTCTTCTGCGAGTTCCGCAGGCATCACGCCGTAGCCGAGCCGCCAGCCCGTCATCGCGTAGGTCTTCGAGAAGCCGTCGAGGATGATCGTCCTTCCGTCAGGGCCGAGTCCCCGCTCCGAGGCGATGCTCGCGAAGTCGCCCGTGTAGAGCAGACGAGAGTAGATCTCATCGCTCAAGACGTAGACGTCGGGGCGCTCGCGCAGGATCTCCGCGAGACCGGCGATGTCCTCGGCCGTCAGAACCCCGCCCGTGGGGTTGGCAGGGGAGTTCAGGATCACGAGCTTCGTGCGCCCGCTGAGGCCGGCTCTGAACTCGCCTAAGTCGAAGCGGAACCCGTTCTCCTGGCGCAGCGGTACGAAGACGGGCCTTCCGCCGACGAAATCGACCATCGACTCGTAGATAGGGAAGGCGGGATTGGGAAGCAGTACCTCGTCTCCCTCCTCCACGAGCGCGAGGATGGAGAAGAACATGATCGGCTTCCCTCCCGGCGTGACGACGACCTGTTCGGGGCCGACGTCGATACGCCTGCTACGCGCGACGTCGCCCGCGATAGCCTCGCGCAGCTCGGGGATGCCCGCAGTAGGAGTGTAGTGGGTGTGCCCCTCGCGCAGAGCGCGGCATCCTGCCTCGACTATGTGGGCCGGCGTGCCGAAGTCGGGCTCGCCAATCTCGAGGTGGATGATCTCACGTCCCTCAGCCTCGAGGGCCTTCGCCTTCGCGAGGACCGAAAAGGCGGTCTCGGTCCCAAGACGCTCCATCCGACTCGCCAGCTTCAACCCGCTACTCCTCCATCCGTTTCAAGGTGTTTCCATTACACCACAGTCCACGAGCGTCAAGCGAGAGGCGCGCCAAGGGAACGCCTGGAGCGAGGATATTCTACTGAAGCTCTCGCACTGGAACGCCCATCCGGGGCTTAACCGATAAGGGCGGTTACCCAAGGAGCGTGGTTGCTGCCCAAAAGCCTTGGCGGGCATTCGAAAAGCCCGGGTCGTTACGCGGGAGACCGAGAGTCGTGATGTGTGGATGAGGGCGCCGCGTCCCGCTGCATCTATTCCTGTATCACCGATTCGGCTGGCTGAGGGGTGGTTATCGGGTCTGCGTGCCTGTGCACTACCTTCCAGGTTCCGTCTTCTGGACGATAGATCATCGTAACCCGCAGGGTGAACGGGGTAACGTCCTGCCCGCCGCCGATCTTGGCCTTCTGCTGCTCCAGCCATACGGTGTAGGCAAGCTCGGGGGTGACGTACTTCGCTACCTCCTCGAAGGCAACCATCCCGCCCTCTCTGAGATTCGATGCGGCACGGTCCATGGTCGCAGCGACCTCGTCCCATCCGCGTGCGGGAGGACCAAAGGGGTTTGCAAGGCTTACGTCTTCTGTATGTGAGAACATCTCCTGCATGGGCTCGGGGTTCCCTTTGACGAACTCGTCTAACGCAAGCTGGCACTGCTCGATCACCTGGTCAAGATCGTCCACCGCACTCACCTGGATATCCCCCCGTAACGCTTGCCCATTTGCAGAGATGGGGAATGGTAGCACGTGCTGTCCGGTGGAACACTTGGTACCGAGGTCATCGTGCCAGATGGATTGGATCTGAGCTTTTGATGGACTGCCGGAGGCGGATTATGTAGCTTCCCCGCCCTCTGCTGCTCCTTCGTCCACCGCGCCCCGGCGGCTTTACAAGCTATCCCGGACCGGGGTTCTCAGCGCGAACAGAGAGACGGCTCATGAGCTTACCTGATCCAGACCGGGGGCCGCTCGTATTCTTTGTTGCCTAGATTTTGCGCTCCTGTTACCGCTCTGTAATAGAAGGGGTGTACAAGGGACTTGAGTCGTTGGCAGAGGGAGGGTCTCGCATGATAAGAGTCCGTATAGAGGTAGATTGCGGCACGGAGCGCTCCACGCTGTCCGTGAGGGCCGAGAGCATACAGCGGGCCATCGAGGTCGCGGGGGAGAGGAACCCTGGCTGCGCCCTTAACGTGGTGTTCCCCCTCGACCCCGACACATTCTTCGAGAGGGATGCCTCCACCGAGATCGCCGAGATCGCCGCCTAGTTTTCCGAGGACGCGGGCTGGTGCTAGACTGGCCCGTGTGAAGCCCATCCGTACAGCTCGCGCAGACGTCGTAGGCAGCCTCCTGCGCCCTCCCGAGCTGATCGAAGCTCGCGAACGCTACGCCGCAGGCGGGCTCTCCGCCGCCGAGTTCAAGCGCATCGAGGACCGGGCGGTGGACTGGGCCATCGGGCTGCAGGAGCGGGCCGGTCTGCCGATCGTAACCGACGGCGAGATGCGAAGGGAGTCCTTCCAGAGCCAGATGGTCGAAGCCGTCGAGGGCTTCGGCGACCACGACATCGACGCCTGGCTGTGGGGCGAGTGGCACGGCGATGAGGCGGTGGGGGACAAGACGACGGAGCGCCCGCCGACCCTCGGGGTGGTCGGGAGGCTGCGCCGCAGACGCCACCTCTCCGCCGAGGAGTTCGTCTACGTGCGGGGGCGCACCGAGAGGACCGTGAAGGTAACGTTGCCGAGCCCGAGCATGTACGCGAACCTCTGGTCCCCCGAGCTATCCACGGAGGCCTACCCGACGCTCGACCTCTTCCTGGAGGACGTGGCGCAGATCCTGCGCGAGGAGGTCGAGGAGCTGGTACGGCTCGGGGCCGAGTACATCCAGCTCGACGCTCCACACTATCCCCTGCTGCTCGACCCGAGGACCCGCGCGTTCTACGAACAGCGGGGCTGGGACCTGGACCGCTGGCTGAGCCGTGGAATAGAGCTCGACAACTACGTCATCGGGGACCACGAGGGGGTCACGTTCTCCTTCCACCTGTGCCGCGGCAACCAGGGGAGCCGTTGGCTCGTCTCGGGCTCGTACGAGCCGCTGGCGCGCCGTATCTTCGGCGGCATAAACGCACAGAGGTTGATGCTCGAGTACGACGACGAGCGCTCTGGCGGCTTCGAGCCACTGGTCCATGTGCCCGAGGAGAAGGTCGCGGTCCTCGGCCTCGTCACCACCAAGTCGCCAAGGCGCGAGACGCAAGAAGAGCTCGAGGCACGTCTCAGGGAGGCGTCGAGGTTCGTGCCGCTGGAGCGGCTTGCGTTGAGCCCGCAGTGCGGCTTCGCAACCTCCGTTATCGGTAACGCCATAAGCGTCGAGGACGAGGAGTACAAGCTCCGCACCATAGCTGAGACCGCGGAGAAGGTCTGGGGTTAGCGTACCAAGGCGTCGCCCTGAGCCAGCAACTAATCGCCTGGGCGCGTGACCAGTTTGCCGTAAGTGCCCCGGCTACCCAGTAGCTTCAGGGCCTCGGGCAGTTCCCCGAAGGGGACAGTTCTGAAGATGAGCGGGTCTATCTCTCCTTCTTCGTAGAGGCTGATCAACCTTTCGTGGGTGCTGTTGACAAGTTCGGGCATCACCCTTGCGTACAGACCCCAGTGCACACCTACGACCGAGTAGTTCTTCACCAGGATGTGGTTCGTCGGGGCGTCCGAGATCCTCCCTCCCGTGAACCCGATGATGAGGATTCGTCCCTCGAAAGCGACGCACCGCCGCGAGCCGTCGAAGGTATCCCCGCCGACGGGATCAAAGACGACGTCAGCGCCGCGTCCATCCGTCGCCTCCTTGACGACCTCGATAAAGTTCTCCTCCCTGTAATCTACGGCGGTCTCCGCGCCGAGCTCTCTGCAGATCCCGACCTTCTCGGGACCGCCTGCTGTGGCGATGACCCTCGCTCCTGCGGCCCTCGCTAGCTGGATGGCAGCCGAGCCGACGCCCCCGGCGCCGGCATGGACGAGCATGGTCTCGCCAGCCTTCAGCCGCGCCCTGTGATGGAGGGCCACGTGGGCCGTCTGGTAGGTAATAGGGAGCGCCGCAGCCTTCTCGGGGGGCATAGATTCGGGTATAGGGAAGACGCTGGATACCGGCACGGTGACCTTCCCTGCGTATCCGCCGCGCGGGAGCGGGGGAGTCGCGATTACGTGCTGGCCTGCCCGCATCGTGGCGCCTTCGCCGACCTCGCTGACCGTGCCCGAGATCTCACCTCCAGGTGTAAAAGGTAGTTCCGGCCTCTCCTGGTACTCGCCCCTGCAGAGCAGGATGTCGAAGAAGTTCAGTGCCGTAGCCTCTACCTCGATCACGACCTCGCCCGGTCCGGGCGATGGTTCCTCGACCTCCGCCAGCTCCAACGCCTGCTCCGGGTCTCCGAGTCGTTGCACCTGCCAGGCTCTCATGTCAGGTCCTCCCTGCCGCCTTCTTCACGGGCTTCGAGCCTACCACAGCGCCTGTGCGGGCGGGATGGTAAGCTCCGTCGAAACGTAGATAGAGTAGTCGAGGACAGGAGTGTTTATGCTGAGGGTTAGGGACTCCATGACGCGGGATGTGATCACGCTAGGACCGGAGGCGAGTGCCGCAGAGGCTTGGGCGCTCTGCAAAGAGCACAACATCCGCCACCTGCCCATCATGCAGGAAGGGCGGCTCGTTGGGCTGGTCTCGGACAGAGACCTCAGGGACGTCAGGGGCGGAGACCGTGAATCAGACACCCCGCGGTGGGTGCGTCTGGGCGACATGATGACCAGGAACGTGGTTACGATACACCCGCTCGACACCATCGAACACGCGGCGCGCGAGATCTACGACCGCAAGATAGGGTGCCTCCCCGTGGTGGCCGACGACGAGCTGGTCGGCATAATAACCTCAGCGGATATGATGCGTACCCTCATAGAGATGGTGGGGGCGCACGGCATCGGGACATGGGTCGAGGTAGAGGTTCCTAACGAGCCAGGGACGCTGGCCGACGTCACCGACGTGATTCGGGACCGCAAAGTGAACATAGCCAGCATCTTCCTAGGTCCGGCGAGCCGCGAGGCCAACCGCCTGATCGTGCTGCGCCTGGAGACGACGAAACCGGCGGGCATAGTCGGGTCCCTGAGAGAGGCCGGCTACGGCGTCACCACCGTCGAGTCGTCGCCCGTCGCCGTGAAGAGCCCCTACGAGGAGTAGATCCTAGGAGCCTGAGAACAGCCCCCTTACCCCGGCTTCAACCGGCCCTCGTCGTCGAGGTAGTCGCGCCAGGAGCGTTCGGGGTCGTAGCCGAGCATGCGTCTGGCTTTCTCGATGGAGATGCCCGAGGCGTCCTCGCGGGGGAGTGGGGTCTTGATCTCCATCCTGTCACCGTAGTGCTCGCGTATGGCGGCCTCGAAGGGCCTGCCGCCGACGTTGTCGGGCGAGGCGATGTAGAAGACCTCGTGGCCGGGGAGGTCGCTCTCCACGGCGAGCACGATGGCGCCGGCGAGGTCGTAGACGTCGATGTAGCTCCAGATGCCCGCGCTCAACTCCGAGGGGTCGCGCACCATCGGGCCCAGATTGCGCTCGTAGTTGCCCTCGTGCTGCACCCAGGAAGGACGGATCGAGATACAGTTTATGTCCGAGCGCCGGACGGCGCCGTCCATCAGGAGCTCTCCGAAGTACTTGGCCGTCGCGTAGGGGTCTTGGGGCCGGATGGGATGCTCCTCGTCTACGGGCACGTAGTCGGGCAGGAAAGGTCGCTCGGGGAAGAAGAACCCTGGCACAGTCTCGCTGGAGATGTTGACGAAACGGGTCGCTCCGAACCGTATCGCCGCCTCTAAAGTGTTGAACGTCGCCATGAGGTTGTTCTGGAAGACGACGTGCGGCGGGTTGCTGGTAGGCTCGGGGATGGCTGCCGTGTGCACGACGGCCTCGGCGCCCCTGACGACCGCGAAGGCGTCGCCTGCGTTGGTGAGGTCAGCCTGGACGTAGTCGGCCTCGCCCTCCTCGGGCCGCTCGAAGACCGGCGGGGTCAGGTCCGTCGCCCGCACGTCGTGGCCTGCCTCCTGCAGCGCCGCCACCGTCGCCCTCCCGACCTTGCCCCGCGCCCCCGTTACGAGTACTCGCATCGATCTCCCTCTCTCGTATGGCTTCGGGCCGATGGTACAACAAGAGCACTCCGGGCGTTTCGCGTGCAAGAGAGTGGGGTAAAGGCCCCTGCATGAGAATCGTTGTGGTAGGCGCTACGGGCAACATCGGGACGAGCGTGCTGCGCTCGCTAGTGGACGAGCAAGAAGTAGAGTCCGTACTCGGGCTGGCGCGCAGGTTGCCGAATCTCACGATGCCGAAGGTCGAGTGGGCCTCGGCGGACGTGGTGAGCGACGATCTCGTGCCCCACCTGCGCGGCGCCGACGCGGTTGTGCTGCTGGCCTGGATCATCCAGCCCTCCCGCGACCTGAACAAGCAGTGGATGGTGAACGTCGAGGGGAGCATGCGGGTCGCGCGGGCCGCCAAAGAGGCCGGAGTGCCCTCGCTCCTCTACGCGTCATCAGTTGGCGCGTACTCGCCGGGTCCGAAAGACAGGCGCGTGGACGAGGGCTGGCCCACGGGCGGCGTCCCAACCTCGTACTACGGCCGCCACAAGGCCGAGGTCGAGAGGAGGCTCGACCGCTTCGAGCGGGAGGCTCCCGAGGTGAGGGTCGTCAGGATGCGCCCGGGGCTCGTCTTCAAGAAGGAGGCCTCCCAGGGGATAAGGCGCCTCTTCGCCGGGCCCTTCTTCCCTGGTCTGCTCGCCAACCCGTCACTCATCAACGTCGTCCCCGACATAGAGAACCTGCGCTCGCAGGTGATCCACTCTTACGACGTGGGAGAGGCTTTCAGGCTCGCCATCGTGAACGGGGACGCCCGCGGAGCGTTCAACATCGCGGCCGAGCCCGTCCTGGACGGCAGGGAGATAGCACGGATACTGAACGCCCGTCCCGTCCCGATGTCGGCCCAACTCGCCCGTGCAGGTGCGGGGCTCTCCTGGGCATTGCGCCTGCAGCCCGTCCCTCCGGGCTGGCTGGACCTCTCGCGAAACGTCCCCATAATGGATACGACGAAGGCCCGTACACAGCTAGGCTGGACCCCTAGGCGCAGCGCCGACGAGGCTCTGCTTGACCTCCTCGAGGGACTCAGAACCGGCGCCGGCCTCGACACCCCGCCGCTCTCGCCGAAGACCGGCGGGCCACTGCGCATACGCGAGATACTCACGGGAGTGGGAGGGAGGGAGCCGTGAAGGCCGTCGTCTGGCACGGCAAGGAGGACGTCAGGGTCGATAACGTCCCCGACCCCATAATCCAGGAATCCACCGACGCGATAGTCAGGATCACATCTACCGCGATCTGCGGCTCGGACCTGCATCTGTACTCCAAGCTCTCGCCGCTAATGCGCGAGGGCGACATCATCGGGCACGAGCCGATGGGCATCGTCGAGGAGGTCGGCGCCGACGTCGAGCACATCGCACCCGGCGACAGGGTCGTTGTCCCCTTCAACATCTCCTGCGGGCACTGCTACTTCTGCGACCAGCACCTCTACTCCCAGTGCGAGAACACGCGCGATGAGGGCAAGCTCGCCCGGAGCGTGAACCTACTCGGACGCGGCAGGGGCGCGAGCCTCTTCGGCTACACGCACGTCTACGGCGCCGTCCCGGGTGGACAGGCCGAGTACCTGCGCGTCCCCCAGGCCCACTTCGGGCCGATCAAAGTTCCCGAAGGCCCCTCCGACGAACGCTTCCTCTACCTCTCGGACGTCCTGCCGACCTCCTGGCAGGCCCTCGTCTACGCCGACGTGCCCGAGGGCGGCACTCTAGGCGTCTGGGGCCTCGGACCCATCGGGCAGATGTGCGCCAGGATGGCGCTCCATCAGGGGGCTGGGCGTGTGATCGGGGTGGACAACGTGGCCGAGCGCCTCTCGCTCGCCTCGAAGTGGGGCGTCCAGACCGTGGACTTCTCGGCCGTGGACAACGTGAGGGACGTCGTGCTCGACCTGACCGACGGGCGCGGGCTCGACGCCGCGATAGACGCTGTCGGGATGGAGGCAAGCGGCTCTGTGGTCGGGTCTATCCTGCAGGCCACCAAGCTACAGCTCGACAGGGCCACGGCTTTAAGGGAGTGCATGTCTGCCATCAGGCGCGGGGGGACGCTCTCGATCTCCGGCGTGTACGCAGGCCCGATCCAGGCTTTTCCTCTGGGCGACCTCTTCGACATGCAGATACAGGTCCGTATGGGACAGGCCAACGTCAGGCGCTGGGTGGACGACATCATGCCGCTCCTCGGCGACGAAGATCCTTTGGGTACTGAGGACCTGAAGACGCACGAGCTTCCGCTAGAGGAAGCACCGCACGGCTACGAGATCTTCCAGAAAAAGCAGGACGGCGCCATCAAGTGCGTCCTGAAGCCGTAGCCGGTCCTCCACACGCGAGCGCGGCGATCGGTGTAGAGTAATCAGCCGTGGCTGCGGAGGCGAAAAGCGGCACCGAGGAGCGGGGAACGAAGCGCAGTGTCTACGCCGCGTTCACGGCGAACCTCCTGATCGCGCTCTCCAAGCTGATCGCGGGCATCATCTCGGGTAGCGCGGCGCTTCTGGCCGAGAGCGCCCACTCGGTGGCCGATACCATAAACCAGGTCTTCTTACTCGTCAGCCTGCGCACGGCGAGGGAGGGCCCCGACGAGGAGCATCCCTTCGGCCACGGCCAGGACCGCTTTTTCTGGTCGTTGCTCGTCGCCGTCGGGCTCTTCGTCGCAGGCTCTGTGTTCTCGATCTACGAGGGTATCTCAAAGATCCTGCACGGCTCCGACTCGCACGGATCGTTCTTTGTCGGGTACATAGTTCTCGGGGTAGCTTTCGTGTTCGAGGGCAGCGCGCTCCTCGTGAGCGCGCGCGAGTTCAGGCGGACCGCGCACGAGGCGAACCTGCACTTCCGGGAACACTTCAGGACCACGCGCAACACCACGATGAAGGTGCCGCTCTACGAAGACGTGGCCGCGATAACCGGCATCGCGGTCGCCGCCACAGGGCTCTTTCTGACCCAGACCACGGGCAATCACCTCTACGACGGGCTGGCCTCCATAGGTATCGGGGTGATCCTCATCTTCGTCGCCTGGGAGCTCGGGACCGACTCGCGGAGGCTCCTTATCGGGGAGGCGATGCCACCCGAGTCTCGCCAGAAGATAGAGGAGATCATGACCTCCTTCCCCGAGGTCGCCGAGGTCCTGCGCCTGCTCACGATGCACCTCGGGCCGGATAGCGCGCTACTTACGGCCGAGATAAACGTCGTCGACGGCCTGACCACGGACGAGATCGAAGACCTCCTCGAACGCATCACCCGGAAGGTTCGCGCCGAAGTCCCCGAAGTGACCCAGACCTTTATAGAGCTACACCCCGAAGGGAAGACCGGCGACCCCGGGCAGATAGACTAGACTCAGTCTGGAACGTTCTGGAGGCCGCGTATTGTACGAATGTTCTGGCGGGCCGTGGTCGAGTCGGCGCAGTGGGGTCACACACTGTTGCTGAGATCATCGGCGGCAAGGACGATCCCGTCGCTATCCGCGTAGAGGTGATGGCCCGGCCTCCACGTAACGCCGCCGAACTCCAGGGGCACGCCCCTCTCCCCTATGCCCTCCTTCTTGCTCCTCAAAGGATGGCTGGCCAGCGCGAGAACGCCGACCTCTATCCCTGCCAGCTCACGCGAGTCCCTGACACACCCGTTTATTATGATCCCTGCCAGGCCTCGGGACGCGGCTATAGAGGCCAGCTTGTCACCGAGGAGGGCGCAGCGCCTGGAGCCGCCGCCGTCAACGACGAGGACGCTGCCAGGCGCGAGATCCTCCAACGCCTCCCTGACCATCACGTTGTCCTCGTATACCCTCACCGTCGAGATGGGACCTGCGAAACCGTCCACCGCGCCGTATGAGGTGAACATGGGCTCGCAGACCTCGACGCTCTCGGGGAAACGGTCGCAGATATCCGCCGTCTTGATGGACCTCTCTTCCGTACTCAGCGCGCCGACTCCACCACGGCCCGCCAGAACGCGTCCCGCTCACCCGCCACGAAAGGAAGGTAGAGCGCGACGCGGTCTATGAGGCCCTCGTAGCGTTCTCTGAGTGCGGCCCCGATCTCATCGGGGGCGGCCTCGACGGCGAAGGCCGCGAGCATCTCCTCTGTGATCAGGGCCGGCATCTCGCGCCACTTCTTCTCGCGCGCCATTTTCCCGAGCCTCTCGCCTACCTCTTCCCAGCCGTGGGCTTCGAGGACGGTGCGGTAGGTCGGGGTGGAGGCGTAGAACGAGATCTGGGCCCGCACGGACTCCCGCTTCTCTTCTCTTTCCTCTTCGCTCTGCCCGCAGACGACGAAGACGCTCGTCGCGAGCGCGACCTGCTCTGGGACACGCCCGGCTACCTCGGCGCCCACTGTTATGGCGGGTTTGACGGTCTGGCGCACGTACTTGGGGGAGTGGAAGGGGTGGACGTGGAAGCCGTCGCAGATCTCACCTGCGAGCCTGGCGAGGCGGGTGTTGACGCCGGCTATGTAGATTGGGACCTCGGGGTGCTCTATCGGGCCTGGGTTGAAGAACGGCGTCATCAGGGTGTGTCTGTAGTATTCGCCCTCGAAGTCCAGCGGCCCCTCGGTCTGGAAGGAGTTCCAGATCGCACGCAGGGCCAGGATGTACTCTCGCAGCCGCGCGGCGGGACGGCCCCAGGGCATCGAGAAGCGGCGGGTTACATGGGCCTTGACCTGCGTGCCGAGGCCGAGGACGAAGCGCCCTTCCGAGAGGTCCTGCAGGTCCCAGGCGGTCTGCGCCATCTCCATCGGCGAGCGCGAGAAGGCGATGGCTACGGAGGTACCGAGCTCTATCCGCCTGGTCCCGTTCGCGGCTACAGCAAGCGGCAGGAAGGCATCGTGCTTGGTCTCGTTGGACCACAGGCAGGCGAAGCCGAGCTCCTCTGCGGCGCGGGCGGTCCTGTCTATGTCTCTGAGGTAATTGCCCTCGGTCCCGAGGCCTGCGTCGAGCCTCATGGCGCTAAGGGATCAGGAGTAGCTTGCCCGTGGTCTTGCGGCCTTCGAGGTCGCGGTGGGCCTGCTCTGCGTCGGAGAGTTCGTAAGTGCCGCCGATACGAACGTTGAGATTGCCCTGCCCGATCCAGGAGAAGAGGCTCTCCGCCCGCCACAGGAGCTCCTCGCGGGTGGCGGTGTAGTGGCCGATCGAGGGCCTGGTCAGGAAGAGGCCACCCTTCTGGTTGAGGATCTGGGGGTCGAAGGGGGGCACGGGACCGCTTGATGCCCCGAAGAGCACCATGTAGCCGCGCTGGCGCAGTACGTCGAGGCCGCCGTCGAAGGTATCTTTACCGACGGAGTCGTAGACGACGTGGACACCTTCGCCGCCCGTGATGCGGTTCGTCTCCTCGACGAAGTCCTGCTCCGTGTAGAGGATGACCTCGTCGGCCCCGGCCTCCCTGGCAAGCTGCGCCTTCTCCTCCGTACCCGCGGTCCCTATGACCGTGGCGCCCCTCAGCTTTGCGATCTGAACGAGAAGGAGCCCGACCCCACCGGCGGCGGCGTGCACGAGCGCCGTCTGGCCCTCCTCGAGCGGGAAGGTGCTGTGCGTCAGGTAGTGTGCCGTAATGCCCTGGAGCATTACGGCTGCGGCCACCCGCGCCTCGACGAGCGTGACGTTGAAGGGCACGAGGTTCTCTGCGGGGGCGACCACGTACTCGGCGTAGGAGCCGGGCGCGCTCGCGAACGCGACGTAGTCTCCTACGGAGAGGTCCTCGACGCCTTCACCCACGGCGTCCACCTCTCCGGCGCCTTCGAGTCCGAGCGGGCGGGGCAGGTCGCCGGGATATTGGCCCGTGCGCTGGTAGACGTCTATAAAGTTCACGCCTGAGGCGGCGAGCTTCACGCGCGCCTGGCCGGGACCGGGCTCGGGGACCTCGATGTCCTCGTAACTCAAGACCTCGGGGCCGCCGAACTCGTGTATCCGTACAGCCTTCATGCTTCCCTCCTGTGCGCTATGAACATGAATCTCGCGCCTGTCATTGTAGCGGTAACGCTCGGAGCGCCGCCCGGTGTCGGGAGGCCGAGTTCCGCCCGGACCTAATCCTCGCCGCGCCCGCGGCCCCTGCCGCGATGCCCGGGCTCCTTTGCGGGCGCTGCCGGTTTCGGCACCTTTATGGATGGTCCTTGCTTGGCCTTGGGTACCTCGACCTTGGGCCCCTTCTGTGCGGGCGCAGGCTTCTGTGCCGCAGGACGATCCGCGCCGCCGGCGGGCTGCGCCGAGGCGGAAGAGCCGGCCGTGGCTGTGGCAGAAGCCGACGCACTGCTCGAAGCAGAAGCGGACGAGGATTGTTGCGGCCCCGAGCTGATCGTCAGGTTCACCTTGGTGCCTGGATCTACCGGAGTACCCGCCTCTATGCCCGATGAGATGACCCTGCCGGCGGCGACGCTGTCGCTCGGAAACGAGGTTAGCTGGCCGACATTGAGCCCGGCACCGGTCAGCTTCTGCTCCGCCTCGCTCTTGGTGAGCCCGGCCACGTCGGGCACCTTCACCTTCTGCTGGCCGGAAGGCTGGGCGGGCGACTGCTTGTCTCTCTGGGAGCCGTCGAACCAGCCGTTAATGGCGTCCGGTCCAACGAGGGCCTGCAGGACGCCGAGTATTCCGAGGGTAAACAGAAGCGCTACCAGCGCGATCAAGAGCCAGGGCAACCCACGCCTCCGCTGCACCGGCGGGCCTGGGCGGGCTGTCGGCATCTCGCTGGCAAGATTTGCCGGCGCGACCGCGGTCGGCCGCGTACCGTGCATCTGAGGTGTACCCACCGCGACCGGCGGGAGCCCGCGATGCACCCTCAACAGGTCGTCAGCGAGCTCTTCGGCGCTCGCGTAGCGGCCTTGTGGATCTTTCGCCATGAGCTTTGTTACGAGCGCGTTCATACCCTCCGGTATCCCGGGGTTCACCTCTCTCGGGGGCCTGAGCGGCTCGTTCACGTGCTTCATGGAGACGGCGATGGGGTTGTCTGCGGTGAAAGGCAGCCGGCCCGTGAGCGCCTCGTAGAGCACGACGCCTAAAGAGTAGAGGTCGCTCTTGGGGGTAGCAGACTCGCCGAGGGCCTGTTCGGGGGACATGTAGCCCGCCGTGCCCATCACCGACCCTGTCTGGGAGATGGTTACCGAGGAGGCTGCCCTGGCGATGCCGAAGTCAGCCACCTTGGCTTCGCCCCTGGCGGTGAGGAGCACGTTCTGGGGTTTGATGTCGCGATGGACCATGCCCCGCTCGTGTGCCGCCCCTAGCGCCTCGGCGACCTGTGCCCCGAGCGCGGCGGCGTCCGCCACCTCGAGCGGACCCTCCCTGGAGATCCTCTCCTTCAGCGTGCCGCCGGGCACGTACTCCATGGCGATGTAGGAGGCCCCATCCTCCGTCTCGCCCCTGTCGTAGACCTGGACGATGTTCGGATGAGAGAGGGACGCGGCGCTCAGGGCCTCGCGTTTAAAGCGTTCGGCGAACTCGTCGTCCCCCGCGTACTGCCTCCTCAAGACCTTCAACGCCACGTCGCGTCCGAGCACCCTGTCGCGGGCGAGGTACACCTCGCCCATGCCTCCGCTACCCAGTGGTCGAACGACGTCATAGCGGTTGTCTACGACGGTTTTGCTTACGTCTCGCATCCTGCCCTTGTGTCTGGCTTCAAATACGTTATACGCGTCATTCTACACGTCTGGTTGGGGGCTTACGAAGGGCGAGGGTTAGGTAGACTCCAGGCCGGGTACGGTTAGGGTGCCCAAGAAACGACCGATCAGGAGGACGACGTGGGACGAAGAGGTAGAGGCGACTCAGACAGGCCGGGCAGGCGCGAGGGGGGCCAGGGACGCCAGCATGACCGCGGCGCCGACCGTCTCGCCGACAGAGGCCGCATCGAGGACCGCGCCCAGGGGGGACAGGACGAGGACCCCGGCTACAAGGAGAGGGTCCACGAGCGCCTCGACCGCCTGGACGCCCGACTTGAGAGACTCGAACAGCGCCTGGAGAAGCTCGAAGGCGGAGGAGGAAACGCCTGAGCGAGACTATTCGATGGCATTTCGTAGTTAGGGGAGGGTAGGATCTTGGCGACGAGCGGAGTAGAGGAGAACGCGCTGCGGCTTCTCGGCGCCTTCTACGACCTTTCGGGAGAGAAGATCACACAGCCCGTGCCTGTAGGCGGACCCGAGGGACAGGGCGCTGCGCCGAGGGCGGGGCTGGACCCTGAATCCACAGAGTGCGAGGTCGCGATCAGGTACCTCGTGAACCAGGGATACATCGAGGCGCGTGGTGACAACTCATCGGAGTACGTGATCACCATCGCAGGCTTCGACAGGGTTAGGGAGATGCGCCGGCTGGTTGACCCGGCGGCGCAGGGAGAGAGGAGTGGGATGAGCGACAAAACCCAGAAGCGGCTTCTGACGCTGCTTTCCATAGGTATCTCCGTTGGCCTCAGCCAACCGCTGACCAGGTTCATCGGGGAGCAGATCCCCGAGCGCAGGGGTATAAGAGACGACCTGACGGAGGCCGTCCTCAAGGGGCTGACAAGGACGGTCGCGCTCGTCGTGGCTTCGATCATCGTGCGGCAACTGGCCGCGAGCCGGAGGTAGAGCCAGCAGCCTGAGGCTGCAAGAAGCCCCCGCCCTCGCCGGAGCGATATCGTCCATGAAGGCCGCGCGTCTCCTCTGATATATTTGGCCCGAGGGGCAGTTTTCACAAAGGGGAGAGGCATCATGGCCACGGTCCGCGAGGCGACCTTCAATCTCTTACGCCGTCTGGGGATTACTACGGTCTTCGGCAATCCCGGCTCGACGGAGCTGCCCTTCCTCATAGACTTCCCCGAAGACTTCCGCTACGTTCGCGGCGTCGACGGCGAGCTGGTGGGCGAGCTGGTGGAAAGGGACGTGGGCCTCCTCCTCACCCTAAGGCGCGCCCTGAACACGGGAAAACCGTACCTGATCGAGGTGGTAGACCCCGAGGTCCCTAAGCTCCTGAGTTAGAGGAGACCCGAGTGGCAGATGTCTTCGTCGTCGGTTCGATCAACCAGGACTTCGTCCTTAACGTCGAGCGCCGTCCCGAGCCTGGCGAGACGGTCACTGACGCCGAGCTCTCGAAGGGCAACGGTGGCAAGGGGGCCAATCAGGCCGCGGCGGCTGCCCTCCTCGGCGCGGACGTAGTCCTCCTTGGCCGCGTGGGTGACGACGGGTTCGGCGAGCCGCTCGTTCGGGCGCTCGCCGACAAGGGCGTCGATACACGCCTTATCGAAGCGGCCCCCGATTCTTCTACGGGCACGGCCTTCATAACCGTCACCCCGGACGGGGAGAATGCGATCACGGTCGCCCCAGGCGCGAACCGCCGCCTCACCACCGGGGACGTGGAGGCGGCCTCCGAAGCCATAGCAGAGGCGCGGGTGCTCATAGCCCAGATGGAGATCCCGCTCGACGTCGTCGTGCGCTCTGTCGAGGTCGCCTCCGCGAGCGGGACCCGCGCGCTGGTCAACCTCGCGCCTCCGTCCGAGGTCCCGCGGGCGCTGCTGGAGAGGCTCGATCCCCTGGTGGTCAACCAGCACGAGGCCGCCTTCCTCCTCGGCGAGAGGGTCGAAGGGGTGGACGGGGCCCGCGCGGCCGCCCGAGAGCTCCTGGCCCTCGGGCCCGAGTCGGCCGTGATCACGGTCGGAGAGGCAGGCGCCGTCTTCGCTGACGGCGGGTCCGCGAAGCACCTCCCTGCCCCAAGGGTAGACGTCGTCGACACCACCGGCGCGGGGGACGCCTTCGTCGGGGCCCTGGCCGCCCGGCTCGCCCGGGGTACCTCGCTGGAAGACGCGGTGGTCTACGCCGTGCGTGCCGGGGCGGCGGCGGTGACAAAGGAGGGCGCCCAGGGAGCGCTCCCGACCCCAGAGACGGTGGAGGCCCTGTAAAACGCGGTGCCAGAGGTGCTCTGGGATCACCCTCTCACAAAGCATCTCGATCTTCGAGTCAGAGAGTCGTTGGTATCGTTCGTACGGGGCGTCGGGTGAACCGAACGACGCGGCGGCGGCGTACAAAGCAACACGAGGACTTTGAAGAGCCATCCCTGCCGAGGAGACGGGTAGTAGATTATCTTATAGAGGTGAAGCGTAAGCACAACCAACACGAAGGCCGTGCTGCTGAAGCCGGTGCGGGCTTCATGAGGGGTCGCAAGACCGCGCTGATCGCCATCGCGCTGGCCATCGGTATGGTGGCATGGGCGCTCGTGAACCTTTCGGCCGGGGGTGAGGGCTTCGCCATCCTCGTCTCGGACAAGCTGATGGGTAGCGAAGAGGCGGCCTCTGCGGTGGCGCGTCTCTTCGCCGCGCTGGTGCTCGGCCTCTTCCTCGTTGAGGAGGTCGGGTGGCGCGCACGCTGGGTGGCGTGTGGGTTCGCCGTCCTCGGACTGGGACACCTGATCTTCGGTTATCTTGAGCCGCTGATCCAGGGCGACCCCCCCGAGCTCAACGAGTCCCTCTACGAGGTGTTCGTCACCGAGACCTTCGCCTGCGCGCTGTTTGCGATCGGGCTGTTCCCCCAACGCTTGCCCCGAACCCTGGTTTGGGCTGCTACGATCATCCCCGCCTCCCTGCTCCTCGGGTACGTGATCCTCTTCGAGTTCCTGCACGCGGAGGAGTGGATGCCGGCCCTGGCCCTCGTCGAGGACCCTGAGAAGACGGTGAAGCTCGGTACGCCCCTGGGCTGGCTCACCCCCTGGCACTGGGTGCTCTCGGCGCTGCCGCTCGGCCTCGCGATGACGGCCGTGGCCGGAGCCTTCTGGCAGAATCACAAGGGGCTTCTGCGGGGCTGGCTGCTCTTCGCGATGGTGCTCCTTGGCGGCTCGCTCCTGCACGAGTACGTGTGGCCTTCCGCCTACGGCGGCAGGGTGTTGACGAGCGCGGATGCGCTCAGCCTGGCGTTCGCCGTGGTGGTCAGTGTCGGTGGTGTCGCGGAGTTGCGACGGGTTGCCCAGGAGCGCGCGGCGCTCCTTGCCAGCGAGCGGAACCGCGTGCGACGCCTGGACGAGCTCAACGTCCTGAGGGCCGATTTCAGCGCCATGGTCGCCCACGAGTTGGACGGGCCGATAGCGGCCATACGAAAGCTCAACGAGATGATGTCGACAGAAGGGGCGGAGCCCGATATTCGTGGGTACGCCACGGCGACCATGGAGGGTGAGCTCGATGCCCTGAGCGTCCTCGTCAGGGACGTTCGGGCAGCCGCAGCCGTCGAGCGCGGAGATTTCGAGGTCGAGTCCCGTCCCTTGCCCTTGAAGGACATCGTGGCCGACGCCGAAGCGTACGCGAGGGCTCTTCCAGGAGATCATCCCGTATACACCAGCCTCCAAGACGGCCTCGATGGGGCAGAGCGGGTGCTGGCGGACCCGAAGCGAATCAGCCAGGTCGTCCGTAATTTGCTCTCTAATGCGGCCAAGTATTCGGCTGAGGGTGCTCCCGTCGAGATCGGGGCCCGGCGTGAAGGACGGCGGATCAAGATAGAGGTCACAGACCACGGTCCTGGCATCCACCCCGAAGACCTCGCCAGGATCTTCGAGAAGTTCGGCAGGGGGCGCGACCAGGAGGGGCGAAGGGTCTCCGGCGTCGGCCTCGGTCTCTACCTGAGCAGACGCATCGTTCGCAGCCACGGCTCCGAGCTGACGGTCGAGACGCAGCAGGGCGTGGGATCCGTATTCGGGTTCGCCCTCGAGGTGGTGCCGTGAACGGCGAGATCGGGGTCATGATCGTCGACGATCACACGACCTTCAGGGAGCCGCTCGCCTTTATGCTGCAACGCGAACCCGACCTCGTCGTCGTGGCCCAGGCCGGCACCCTCTCGGAGGCGCGAAGTATCCTGGAAGACAAGGTCGTTGTGGACGTCGCGATAGTCGACCTCGACCTTCCCGACGGCCCGGGGACGGACTTCATAAGACTCCTGCACGACCGCAGGCCACGGGCTGCGGCGCTGGTCCTGAGCGCCGTCTCCGAGCAGAAGCTCATCGCCAGGGCGATAGAGGCCGGTGCGACGGGCGTCATGCACAAGTCGACGCGCACGGAGGAGTTGGTTCGGGCCGTCCGCAGGCTGCACGCAGGCGAGGTGCTGCTCTCCCAGCAGGAGATAATAGAGGCGCTGCGCCTCGTCGTACGCGAGCGCGAGCGGGACCACGAGGCCAGGCTCGCCATTCAGCAGCTGACGCCGAGGGAACTCGAAGTCCTTCAGGCCCTCGCCGAAGGCCTGAGCGACAGAGAGATCTCCCAGCGGCTCCACGTCGGCACCGGCACGGTGCATTCCCACGTCACGAACATCCTCGCCAAGCTGGGCGTCGCCTCCAGGCTCCAGGCGCTCATCTTCGCCGTGCGCCACGATCTCGTGAAGATAACCTGAGACCCTCGGACGGGAATCGGTTTCAAGCTATACAAATTCGTAGAGGCAGTCCGGAGTTGCGGCCCCCACAATAGTGGCTCATGGGAGAGTCGTGCATAGAATGGGGTCGTAGAATTCTCGGGGGGCCGGGATGAAGAGCGTGCGGGTTCTGGTGGCCAACGAGCCGACCATATACCGCGAAGTGATCTCCGCAGCCCTCAGGGAGCTTAGGCCCGACGTCGAGGTCTTCACCGCGGCGCCGGAAGACCTGGATGGAGAGTTCCTGCGCCTTCTGCCCCGTCTCGTGGTATGCAGCGTGCTGACGGCGCTCGTAGAGCGCGACGCCTCCGCCTGGGTAGAGCTCTACCCAGGCGGCACTTCAGGGGCGGTTGTCGGCGGCATCGACGGGAGACGCTACATTCTCGGCGGCCCGGACTTCAGCGACCTCCTCACAATCCTGGACGATGCCACGCGTCCGCTCGGGCTCGAATAAAGTACCCGCCCTATACGAATTCATATAGAGAAAGATCGACAATCCTGACGATGGCGAAGGCGCCCCGGGAGTCCATCATTGGCGGCGTCATGAGAGACCGCACACTGAAGGAGGTAAGCGAATGACGAGAAGGTTGGCCATCTTGCTCGCGGTCATGGGGCTGAT
This sequence comes from Actinomycetota bacterium, assembly GCA_902812425.1. Classification (GTDB taxonomy): domain Bacteria; phylum Actinomycetota; class Rubrobacteria; order Rubrobacterales; family Rubrobacteraceae; genus Rubrobacter_D. The sequence continues at coordinate 8,444 of CADDZK010000004.1, read as the reverse complement.
GATGGCGCTGTTCGCCGGGGTGGCCGTGGCGAAGACAATCGTTGGCACAGACGGCCCCAACACCCTGTTCGGTACCCGTCAGGACGATGTGATCCGCGGGCTCGGGGGCGCCGACACCATAGTGGGACGGGGCGACAAGGACGCGCTGTTCGGCGGAGCGGGCCGGGACGTCGTCAAGGCACGCGACGGCGAGAGGGACCGCATCGACTGCGGCCCGGGACGCGATAAGGTCTTCGCCGACCCGGACAACGAGGACGCCATCGCGGCCAACTGCGAGGTCGTCAACAAGTAGTGAGGTTCGCGACCGAGCACGCAGAGAAACCCGTAAACGCATAGTGAGGCTCTCTACCCCACACAGACGGTGCCGAGGGCGTGGAGATCACTAAACTCAGGAGGTAAAGACGTGAAGCGCAAGATAATGTCTCTGTTGGTGGCGGGTCTCGTCGCGGTCATGTTCGTCGCTGGTCCGGCCACGGCGCTGGAAGACCATCACCACCACCATCATCACCGGGGAGAAGACCGCGGTCTTCGTCACGGGTAATTAGCGCACAGGGACGCAGAGACGCGTTAGCGCGAGGCCGGGGTTTCAAAGCCCCGGCCTTTTCCTTGGATAGGTCCCCGGAAGTCCGTATCCTCTGGATTCTGGCTCCAGACGAGGTTCGGGACTTATGGCCGGACAGGACACGCCTGAGAAGATCAGGCCCTGCGGGTCGCCCCTGCGAAGAAGATGGGGCCGTATCTCTGGAGCGGGTCGGGCTCGAAGCCCGCGTGATCCAGAAGGCTCCTTAGCTCGTCGGGGTCTAAGAACCTGACGCCTCCGGTGGAGAGTAGGCGCTGGAGGCGGCGTCCGCGCGGCGTACCGGTCCGAAGGATGCCCATAATGGCGAGACGTCCCCCCCTTTCGAGGACGCGGCGGGTCTCTCGCAGGACGAGGGAGGGGTCAGCGAACTCGTTGAGGGAGCCGCCGCAGACAGCGCCGGTGAAAGTGGCCCCGGCGAAAGGCAACTTCATGGCGCTTGCCCTGATAAAAGAGGGTTTCGCGCCGATATCGCGTGCGCGCCTGGCCGCTTCCTTCAGCATGGACGGGGAGATATCTATACCGACGGCGTCGACCGGCTCTGTGGCGAGGCTGCGGGTGTAGAGGCCTGCCGAACAACCGAGGTCGAGGTAGCGACCTCCGCTAACGGGACGGACGAGGCCCGTGATGATCTCCAGCTCTCGCTCGATAGGGAAGTGCTCGCCGGTGAGCAGGCTGAGGGAGCGCACGCGCCAGAGCGGCTCGTAGGCGCGTCCTGCGCCCGGCAGGAAGTTGGTGAGGTTGGCGACGTTGTGTGCGCCCGTGCGGGCCTTCAGGAGGTCGAGGTAGCCGTTTTTGATCTTGTAGGTCTCGCCAGTGGCGGGGGAGTTGACGCTACCTTCCAGGATCATACCGTCTTCCTCGATGCCCCCGACGTAGACGAGACCGGCGTCGTCCGAGGGACGGATTATGGGGAGCAGTTCACCGTTGATCAACTAGCGGCGTCTTCTGTTGCGCACGCGGTTCATGCGGACGTCGAAGCCCCTGACGGAATCGACGAAGGCTCCCGACTCCTGGGGGCGGGGCATGACCTTTAGCGTGGGGTAGCCGCCCTCGTGGAAGACCAGCGGGCCTTTGCGCGTATCGCCCAGACGAACCTCGACGACCCTGCCGAGGAACAGGTCGTGGTCGCCTCCGGCGTAGATCTCGGCCAGCTCGCACTCTATGACGGCGAGGGCGCCGGCGGCGAGCGGGGCCCCTGTCGATCCATAGCCGCCGCCTAGAGAGTGGAGCGCCGGCAGGCCGCTGGAGCGTTCGGGCGAGGCGAAGAGCCTGCTGAGTCCCTCCTGATCGTCCGCGAGGAGGTTCACGGCGAAGTAGCCCTCCTTTCGGATGCGGGGGTTTAGGCGCGCGTCCTTGTGTACGCTGACCAGGAAGAGCAGCGGGTCGAGGGAGACGGAGATCACCGCGTTCGCGGTCATGCCTTCGACCTCCTCCTCGCGCCCGCTCGTCACTACCGTAACGCCGGTAGGAAAATGGCTCATCGCACTACGCAGGGCGTCGGCGTCGGCACCCATAACCTCCCAGGGATACTCTCGCTCGTTCACACTATTGGGACCTCCAGGCGGCATCCTCACCCTTTCCGGTACGCAGGACCCTCTGGAGGCTACTACGCACGCGTGTCTCGAACAAGCGAACCTCCCACACGCAGCTCCCCGGGCCACCATTGCTCGATCGTCTCCCTGTCCGAGCCGTACCAGCGGCCGAGACGCCGGTTGTGATGGACGCCTTCGAGGACCAGGCTCTCCGAGCCAGGGAGCAGGGCCGCCTCGACGGGCACAACCCCGTCTCCCGCCACCCTTCCGTCTTCGACGAAGCGCTCGTAGCGCCTGCGGACCTTGGGGGAAGAGGTGCCGTCTATGGCGTTCCCTGCTACCGAGAGGTAGCGCAGACCCGCATCGGCGTGGAGGGTTCCGGGGAAGAGTTCGTTTATGCGGCTGATGGGAGCCAGGCGTTCGTCGTCCGGGACATTGTGGGGTGTGCCGAGTGTGATCAGACGCTCTACCCGCCTGTGTCCGGAGTAGCGCCTGCCTCCGTAGGGAGGGTCTCCCCCGATATACACCCTGCAAGCGAGGCCCCCGGCCGAGTGTCCGACGAGCACCGCCTTGTTCGCCTCGCTCTCGAGCAGCGCTCTGTCTACCGTGCTGGCCACCTCGAAGACGAGTTGCCCGAAGCCACGGAGGTATCCCACGGCCCAGTCCACAGGACTAACCGGGGCGACGTGTACCTCGGAGCCTGAGATCTCGCGCAGCATACCGGCGAAGTCCCTGTAGCTACGCGGCCACCAGGTGGCCCCACCGACGATAACAATGGGTGCGCCAGACATGCCCGAGAGTATATCCGCCCCTCAGGCGAGGCTCGCGTGCAGGCCGTCGAGCACGAACTGTACGGCGAGCGCGGCGAGCAGGACGCCGAGGACGCGCGAGAGTACGTTGGCCCCCGTCTCCCCGAAGAGCTGCATGACGCGTGGGGCGAGGAGCAACGAGATGAGGGTGAGAACCAGGACCGCGAGAAGCACCCCCATGAACAGCGCCAACTGGCCCGTGCTGCTGCCGCCCGTGTACAGGAGGACAGTGGTGATCGCCCCCGGCCCGGCGATGAGCGGGATGGCGAGGGGGAAGACGGAGATGTCCTGCTGGTAAGATTCCTCCTCCTGTTCGCGCACCGTCGTTGCGCGCATCCCCGATGGCCTCGCGAAGACCATGTCGAGGGCCAGCAAGAAGAGGAGCAGGCCGCCGGCGATCCTGAACGCAGGGAGTCCGATGCCGAGGGCGTCGAGCAGCACGTCGCCTGCGAGGGCGAACAGGATGAGGATGAGGGATCCAAGCATCGTGCCCCTGATGGCCGACTCGCGCCTCTGCTTCGCCGAGAAACCTCGCGTGAGCGCGCCGAAGATGGGGGCGAGACCCAGCGGGTCGACGACCACAAGCAGCGTCACGAATGCGTTGAACACGTACTCCATCAGGCGAGACTTTACCTCACAATGACGACCCTGTATCGGGGACGGCACGCCACTCACCCCGCAACGAGCGGGCCCGGTCCATGGTGCTCGCCAGGATCCTACCTTCCACGGCCTCGTAACGCGCGCGCACCTCCTCCGAGAGCGCCTGTATCACCCGTGGTACGTCCACAGTCAGGTCCCCGACGCTCTCGGGCCTGAACGGTAGCCCAAGGAGGCCGTAGAAGCGCTCGAGGACGCTGCGAATCTCCGCCGTATCCGAGACCAGAATCAGTGCTTCGAGCCGCGCCGCGCGGCGTGTGACCCGCTGCGCCAGCCCAGCGTGCTTGACTCCCGACGGGCCGCCTGAGCGCACGGAGTACGCGCCGGGACAGAACTCGCCTTCGACCTCGCCGCGCTCAGCATCGACCCCGACCCGTCGCAGGGCTGCCGCTATGAGATCCAACCCCTCCCCGTAGCGCTCGTAGAGACCGTGGCGCAGGTCTTCTACGGGGAAGGTTAGCGAGAACGACAGAGAGCCCCGGTTCGCCGCGACGGCCCCGCCACCGGAGTTCCGCACGAGCACGGGGAAGCCGAGGTCCGAGACCGCCCCTGTCGCCGCTGCGAAGCCGGGCAGACGCGTCTCGGATCTCGTAGCTCCTACGTAGCGCAACGAGGTCCACATGAGGGCAACGGGACTGCGCTCGCCCGCGGCGACCTCTTCGAGTACGGCCTGTTGCAACCCGAAGCCGTCCTCCGGGTCGTCGAGAGGCTCTGAGACCAGGATCTCCATGTACTTACTTTCTGGCAACGAACGGGTTCGGATCTGGGTACGTCACGCTTCGCCTCCTGGGCTCGACCGGCTCTTTCACGCGCGTTGGCCGGTCTTCCACAATGCTACGATAACAAGCGTAATAGATGCCGGCTCTGTAGTTACGGTCGGGAAAGGGTCTGATGCCTCCCAGCGAGATGCCTGTGGTCGCAACAGAAGCTGTACTAGTGACGCCGCGGTTGTGGATCGAACCCCTGCTCCCCGCCCACGCCGCCAGTCTCTACGAGTGTTTGCAGGACGAGCGACTGTACGAGTTTATCCCCCAGGATCCTCCCGCTTCGCTACAAGCCCTGGAGGCCCGCTACCGCGCCCTGTCCTCGCGGCGCTCTCCCGACGGTCGCGAGGCGTGGTTGAACTGGGCGCTGCTCACGCGTCGCTTCGGAGAGTACGCAGGAGTTCTCGAAGCCACGGTACACGAGAACCTGACAGCCACGATCGCCTACATGATCTTCGTGCCGTATCAGCGGCTGGGTTTCGCCGCGGAAGGCTGTAGTCGTCTGCTCGCCCACCTCTTCGAGGACTATCGGGTGAGCGTGGTCATGGCGGAGATAGACACGCGCAACGCCGCCTCTATCGCCCTCGTCGAGTCGCTGGGTTTCGAGCGCGTCGCTTTTCACAAGGACGCCGACCCTTTCAAAGGCACCTCCAGCGACGAGTACCGCTACGAGTTGCGGGAGCGCACGTTCCTCCGGGTCGGGTCACCCGCGATGCTAAGATAGCAACCCGAAGAACCGCATAGTACGGAGGACGATGCTCCAGCAGGAAGCCATGATCGAGCGAACACGCCGCGTCTGCCAGGAGGACGAACGCCTCGCGGCGGCGATGATGTACGGCTCCTTCGCCCAGGGCGAGGGGGACGGGTTCTCGGACATCGAGTTCATCCTCTTTTTCGACGATGAGGCCCTGAAGGGTCTGGACCAGGAGGAGTGGGTCGCGAGGATCTCACCCGTCGGGGTGTACTTCGTCAACGAGTACGGGAACGGGACGGCGATCTTCGAGAACCTCGTGAGGGGTGAGTTCCACTTCGAGGGCGCCTCCGATATCGAGAGGATCGTCGGCGAGTCGATGAGGGACGCGGACTGGCTTCCCTCGCTGGATGACACCCTGATCCTCGACCGCACGGGAGAGTTGACCACGCGCCTGCGGAAAATCGTCGGTCCGCAGCCGGAGCGCGACACGCCGGGGCAGGTCCGGTTCCTGTGCAACTGCTTCGTCAACTGGTCTCTCTTCGGCGCGAACCTCTTCGCCAGGGGCGAGCTTGCGCGCTCTCTCGACCTCCTCGGGATCGTGCGCGAGAGGCTCTTGCAGATGGTCAGGGTGCTCGAAGGCTCGACCGTGCACTGGTTCAACTCCTCGAAGTTTCTCGAACACGAGATCTCCGACACCTCCTATGCCCGCTACGCCGCATGCATGGCCCGCCTTGACACAGACGAGCTTCGCCTGGCGTACGTCTCAGCATGGGAGTGGGGGAGGGAGCTGATGTCCTCGCTCGGGGACCGCTACGGCGTCGCCCTGCCCGCCGAACTGCTCGCGCGGCTCGAAGGGCGCTTCGCCGAGATCTTCCGCGGGACGGAGGCACCATGAGGCGGGAGGAGAACCCGTGGCGGACGCTCGATTCGAAGCGTGTCTACGAGAACCCCTGGATCTCGGTCCGCGAGGACAGGGTGATAAGGCCCGACGGCGAGCCAGGAATCTACGGCGTCGTCCACTACAAGAACAAGGCCGTAGGCGTGTTGCCCGTCGAGGACGACCACGTCTACCTCGTCGGGCAATACCGCTACCCCCTGGAACGCTACTCGTGGGAGATACCCGAGGGCGGCTGCCCCGAGGACGAGGAACCCCTGTGCGCGGCCCAGCGCGAGCTCAGGGAAGAGACGGGCCTCGAGGCGAGAAGCTGGCGGATGCTCGGGGAGGCTTACCTCTCTAACTCGGTCGCGGACGAGCATGCAGTGTGGTTTATCGCCACGGGGCTCGTCCCCGGCGAGCAACGGCCAGAAGGAACTGAGGTCATCGGCGTGCGCCGCCTTCCCTTGCGCGAAGCCCTCGCCATGACGATGGACGGCAGGATCACCGACGCCCTCAGCGTCCTCGCCCTCACGACCTACGCCCTCGATCAATCAAGGGGTGAAGATGCCGGCTAGGAGAGGCTGCCCCGGATCGGAGGCGCTGTGAAGGTCTGCGCGTTCGCTGGCGGGGTCGGCGGCGCGAAGCTGGCTGCCGGCTTGCAGGACGTGCTGCCGCCGGGGGATCTCACGGTGGTCGTCAATACCGCCGATGACTTCGACCTCTGGGGCCTGCACATCTGCCCCGATCTCGACACGGTCATGTACACGCTTGCTGGAATCTCCAACCCCGAGACCGGTTGGGGCCTCGCCGGCGAATCTTTCGACGCTCTGAGCATGCTCGAACGTTACGGCGAGGAGACCTGGTTCAAGCTCGGAGACAGGGACCTCGCCACGCACATATTGAGAACGTCACGCCTGCGTTCCGCAGAGACATTGACCGAGGTCACGGCCGCACTCTCCGGCTCTTTGGGCGTCGAGAGCACCATACTTCCGATGAGCGACGACCCTGTCTCGACGGTGCTCGAGACCCCGGAAGGCCGCCTCGAGTTCCAGGAGTACTTCGTGCGCCGCGCGCAGAGGGACGAGGTGCTCGGCGTCGAGCTGCGTGGCATCGAGAGCACCCGTCCGACGGGGGCAGTACTCGCTGCGATCTCCAGAGCCGACACGCTCGTCTTCTGTCCTTCGAACCCCGTCGTGAGCGTGGGTCCTATCCTGGCCGTGCCCGGCATACGTGAAGCCCTGGCTTCGTCATCCGCCCCGAAGGTGGCCGTCAGCCCGATCGTCGGCGGCCGGGCTCTCAAAGGACCGGCAGACAGGATGCTCTCCTCGCTTGGCCACGAGGTCTCGGCCACGGGAGTAGCCAAGATGTACGTCGGCCTTCTGGACGGGATGGTCGTCGACCGCATAGATGAGGAGGAGCGGGCGGGCATCGAGGATCTTGGGATGCGCGTCCTCGTGACGGAATCTGTGATGCGCGACGCCGAAGACAGGGCGCGCCTCGCCTCCGAGACGCTGGAGTTCGGCGCGGGGATGGTGGCGCGTTGAGCGAGGGTATCTCCGCGGTCGTGCCTGTGAAGGACCTGCAGGGGACCAAGAGTCGCCTCGCTCCGGTTCTCAACCCCGGCGCCAGGGCCGGTCTCACCCTGTACATGATGGGCCGCGTGGTGGCAGCCGTCAGGGACGCGGGGGTCGAAGACGTCTGTGTGGTGAGCCCCGACAGAATAGTCCTCGAAGAGGCGCAGAGGCGCGGCGCCGCGCCCCTCGTACAGGAGAGTCGCGGGCTTAATCCCGCCCTCGAAGAAGGACGTCGCAGGGCGCTCGACCGCGGCGCCTCGACGCTGCTCGTGCTCCCCGCTGACCTGCCGCTGCTCGAGGCCGGGGACGTACTGGCTGTCCTGGAGGAGGCGGACGAGGGGCCTTCTGTGGTGATCTCCCCCGACGGGGCGCGTTCGGGCACGAACGCGCTCCTCGTCAGGCCTCCCGACGTGTTGCCCTTCGCGTTCGGCCCCGATAGCTTCGAGGCACACCTCGGGGCGGCCCGCAGGCGCGACCTCAACGTACACGTCTGCGAGCGGCCCCACCTCGCCTTCTACCTCGACACGGCGGGTGACCTGGCGCGTCTTAGGGGAGCGGCGCGCCCGTGAAGGCTTTGGAAATACTCGGGGTCGAAGGGTTCCCGGAGGTCCGTCCCGGCGACGACCTTGCGCGTATGATCTCCCGCGCTGTGGCAGGAGACCTGCACCCCGGCGACATCCTCGTCGTGACGCACAAGATCGTCAGCAAGGCCGAGGGCCGGCTGGTCGATCTGCGCACGGTCGCGCCCTCCGCACTCGCGAAGGGCTACGCGACGCGCTACGAGAAGGACCCACGCCAGATCGAGGTCGTCCTGAGAGAGAGCCGGCGCATCGTACGCATGGACCGCGGCATCATAATCTCGGAGACGCACCACGGCTTCGTCTGCGCCAACGCCGGTGTGGACGCCTCGAACGTCCCCGGAGAGGACACCGCCTGCCTCCTTCCCGTTGACCCCGA
>CADDZK010000003.1 GCA_902812425.1 Actinomycetota bacterium | reverse complement strand
CGCTCGTCGGGCCCCGGCTCACCCGGCATCCGGCATGAGTGCTCCTCGTCCGAGACCCGGCCTCCGGCACGACCCTTCTGCATGGGCCGTAGAGGAGAGCGCAGGGCGCCCGAGGCCAGAACCTCCAGACGGCGTCCGCAACGCCTTCCAACGTGACCGTGACCGCATAATCCACGCCAAGGCTTTTCGCAGGCTCATGCACAAGACCCAGGTCTTCATCTCCCCCGATGGCGACCACTTCAGGACGCGCCTGACGCACACCCTCGAGATGATGCAGATATCAAGGACCATAGCTCGCTCTCTCGGCCTCAACGAAGACCTTACGGAGGCGATCTCGCTCGGCCACGACCTCGGACATACCCCGTTCGGGCACACAGGAGAAGACGCCCTCTCCAGCGCCCTCTCCGCCCACGGACGCACCTTCCGCCACAACGAGCACTCCCTGCGCGTCGTCGACCATCTCGAAAAGGGAGGGGACGGATTGAACCTCACATTCGAGGTGAGAGACGGCATACGTAACCATACTGGAGAGGGCTATCCATCTACGAGGGAGGGTGAGATCGTGCGCGTCGCCGACCGCATAGCGTACGTCAACCACGACGTAGACGACGCTTTGCGCGCGGGAATAATCTCCCGGCACGACCTCCCGAAGACCCCGATCTCGGTCCTCGGGGAGCAGATGAGCGTCAGGATCGATACCCTCGTAAGAGACATGATCTATAACTCTGAAGCGAAAGGTGAGATATCTCTCTCTGATTCGGTATACGAGGCGCTGATGGAGTTGAGGGCGTGGCTTTTCAGGCACGTGTACAACAACCCGAACTCGCGGGAGAACCAGAAGGCGGCGGGTGTGGTTACGGCGCTCTTCGAGTACTACCTCGAGCACCCCGAGGAGCGGACGACGAGCGACCCCGACCCAATCACCGAGACCATAGACTTCGTGGCCGGGATGACGGACCGATACGCCCTTGCGAGGTACAGGCGGCTCTTCCTGCCGCGGGGTGAGATCTTCGCTTGAGAAGACCGTGAGTCGCGACGAGAGCGGCTCGACCGAAGATCGCATCGTGTATCGCGTCGATCCCACGTCAGTTCGCAGGAGCTCGACGAGCTGTTCGCTGCGGGATGGTACGGACACACGCCGCGGGACTGGAGTTCAGTGGTGAACCGGAGCCTCGTATACCTCTGCGCGTACAGGGAGCGGTGGCTCGTCGGGTTCGTCAACGTCGCATGGGACGGTGGTATTCACGCTTTCATCCTCGACACTACCGTCCATCCCGAGATGCGCCGTCGCGGCATCGGCCGTAGCCTGGTAATGAGGGCTGTGGCCGATGCCAGGGACCGGAACGTAGAATGGTTGCACGTGGACTTCGAGCCTCATCTGAGGAGCTTCTACGATGGCTGTGGCTTCAAGGCCACAGAGGCCGGGATTTTGCACCTTGGCGCGTCAGCCGGTGTTCAGCATCCCTGAGGATACTCCAGAGATGGTGAGCAGCAGGGTATTCAGCACGCCCTCGCGCTCGGGGGCATCTTCAGGGAGGGCGCGCAGCCTGCGCAGGAGCGTTACCTGAACGTAGGAGAGCGGGTCCACGTAGGGGTTACGCAGGCGTATCGATCTCTGGAGCACGGGGCTATCGTCGAGGAGGTTCTCGTTGCCTGTGATCTGGAGCAGCGCCTCCACGCAGGCGGCGTGCTCGGCGGAGATCCTGGCCCACAGCCGTTCTCGGGTCGCGGGGTCTGAGACCAGCGAGGTGTAGTGTTTGGCTATCCGCAGGTCGCTCTTCGCCAGGGTCATCTGCATGAAGTCGACGAGCGTCCGGAAGAAAGGCCATCCCCCGTACATCTCGCGGAGTACAGCAAGCCCCCCTTCCGTAGCCGTGTAGCCGCTCAGGGCTGTTCCCGCGCCGTACCAGGATGGGAGCAGGAAGCGGTTCTGGGTCCAGGCGAACACCCAGGGTATAGCCCTGAGGCCATCCACCTCCGGGTTCTGCATCCTGCGCGCGGGCCTGCTGCCCATGTTGAGCAGCGAGAGCTCGCTGATAGGGGATGACTCGGAGAAGAAGGCCAGGAAGTCCTCATCTTCGTAGACCAGGCCCCGGTAGGCCTCATGGGCCTCTGAAGAGAGCTCTTCCATCGTCTCGACCCAGTGGGATTCAGGTTCGCGCGGGGTGTCGTCGGCCGAAGCTTCGAGGACGGCCGCGAGCACGGTGTCGAGGTTGCGGCGGGCCAAGCCCCGCATGCTGTACTTGAAAGAGATCACCTCTCCCTGCTCGGTTATCCGGATCTTGCCTCGCAAGGTGTCGGGGGGTTGGGCCATGATCGCCTGGTAGCTCGGGCCTCCTCCGAGTCCCGCGCTGCCGCCTCGACCGTGGAAGAGCCGCAGGTCCACCCCGAAGTCGTGGGCGACCGAGGAGAGCAGACCCTGGGCCTCGTACAGGGTCCAGTTGCTCGTGATGTAGCCTGCGTCCTTGCCCGAGTCGCTGTAGCCGAGCATTATCTCCTGCAGGTCGTCGCTCTCCCGGAGCGATGAACGGTAGAAGGGATCTTCGAGCAGATAACGCAGTACTTCGGGCGCGCGCTTCAGGTCGTCGACGGTCTCGAAGAGGGGCGAGACCTTGAGGTAGTTCGCGGTGCAGGTGCCGTTCTCGTCCGCCTCCAGGAGTCCTGCCCGGCGGGCGAGCAACTGTACGCTCAGGACGTCGCTCGCGTGGTGGGCCATGCTCAAGACGAACGTCTCGATCGGGGTGCCCGAGAAGTCTTCCTTCGCGCGCCTGATGCGCTCGAAGGTTTCGAGGACTTTGTGTGACTCTTCCGAGATGTCTTCCGGCTCCGGGAGCCGGAGGTCAGGGGCAGCGAGGAGGTTCCGCAGGAGCCCTGCGCGCTCCGCCTCGTCCCTATCCAGAAGGTCTTCACCCGTGTTTGCGGAGACCAGCTCGGCGACGGCGTTCACCACCGTGGCGCTCTCCTGGCGCACGTCCAGCTTCGCCAGGTGGAAGCCGAAGACCTCGGCCTGGCGGATGAGATCCCGCAGAGCGCCTTCGGCGACGCGTTCCCCGTCGTTCTGCAGCAGGCTGTCGCGGATGGTCGAGAGGTCGTGCAGGAACTCCGTCACGCCGGGATAGGCTGCAGACGATTCTGGTCGCTCAAGCGTGCGCCGCAGGCGCTCGGCCATGAACAGAAGTTTGCGGCGGTAGGTCTCGTTCGGGTCGATCCCGCGGTAGCGCTCGGCTACTTCCGGCATGAGATCTTCGTCCCGCTTGACCGAGCGGCGCAAATCTTCTGAGACAGGGATCATCCTCGCAGACTGGCTCATGTGATCCGTCATCCACCGTACGGAGGCGAGGTGGCGCTTGAGGATGATCTCACGGTGAAGACCGAGTGCGGTGGTTATCATCTCGGGCTCGACGAAAGGATTGCCGTCCTGGTCGCCGCCAACCCACGAGCCGAACTCGAGGACGCGGCCCAGGCTCGGGGTACCTTCCGGGAACTGGCGGGAGAGCTCGTCCTCGAACTCCCGATACGCTTCGAGGGTCGCTGAGATCAAAGGATTTTCGAAGAAGAGGAGCGTCCGTTCTATCTCCTGCTTGACCTCGGGCCGGCGGACCCTCAGCTCGTCGGTCTGCCACAGGATGGTGATCTCCTCCGCGAGATCCTCCTCCAGACGCCTCTGCTCCTTCCACGTGAGTGCAGAGGACTCCATGGACTCGAGCATCTCCCCGATCCTGACGTGCTTGCGCCTGACGCTCCGCCTCATGGCCTCCGTCGGATGCGCCGTAAGGACGAGCCCCACCGACATTCTCTCCAGCACCCTCCGCAACGCACTTTGCACGAGACCTTCGCTCTTGAGGCGCGCGAGCGCGCTGGCCACCGAGGCGCGCTGAGGTGGGTTGCCCGGCGAGGATTCGTACTGTCTCCTGCGCCTGACCCTGTGGTAGCGCTCCGCGATGTTCACCAGTTGAAAGTACACGGAGTAGGCGCGCACGATACGTCGCAACTCCCCGACGCTCATGGCGTCTATCCGCCGTCTGAGTTGTTCGTCGAGGTTGGAGTCGTAGTCGAAGCGCAACCGCTTGCACAGCAGCCGTAACTCCTCTTCGGTCTCCAAGAGGTCCTCACCCTCCTGTTCGATGAGGATCCTGCCTAGCACCCGCCCGAGAAGGTTGATGTCCCTTCGCAGCGGCTCGTCTTTGGGCTCGAAGCCGATCCCCGGCGGGAGGTCAGCATACCCCGACTCGGGCACCATCGTAGATCTATCGCGGATATTCACGCCTGGTAGAGTAACATTACCCTCGGTCCAGACCACGACAGAACGCAAATATTTGTACATAGGTACAACGGAGGACCGGGATTGAGGATCTCACAACGCAGCATCGAGGAGGTCCGGGAGGCGGCGAACATCGTCGAAGTCACCTCCGAGTTCACAGCCCTGAAGCGCCAGGGGGCCCGCTTCGCCGGCCTCTGCCCCTACCCTGACCACCAGGAGAAGACACCGTCCTTCAGCGTCTCCCCCGATCGGGGCTTCTACTACTGTTTCGGGTGTTTGGAGGCCAATGAGCGTATCTGGACCTCGCGGGGTTTGATCCCGATAGGCGCGGTCGAACCAGGCGACGAGGTAATCGGTCTGGACGGACACCGCGAGACGGTGACCGACAAATGGTTCAAGTCAGGCCCCACCATGCTCCTGAGGACTGGTGCCGCGAAAGAAGGTATCGAGCTTACGCCGGACCATTGGTGTGTATTCGTAAAGAGGGAAGAGGCACTACGCGCTATCCCCAGGGTCCACACCAGGCAGTCGGGGGGGAAGAACCTTCGCTTCTCTAGCAGGCATAGCAAGAAGAACGCAGATGTCCGACTCTCTGTAGAGCACGCCTCGGAAGTCCGCGAGGGTGACTTCTGGCTTTACCCCGTCGTTCCTGACGAGGAACGTCACGACTTACCTCTCCCAGGCGAGTACGTGATCAAACCTTATACCAAGGGGCCGCGAACGCGGCGGATCACGGATCTGCCTGTGAACCCCAGGACAGCCTGGTTGTACGGTATCTGGCTCGCCGAGGGATCGCTGTACAGGGGAGGGGTCAAGTGGAGCTTCGGTATCCACGAAGCGAAGAGTCTGGCCGCGAGGGTGGTGGAGACTCTGAAAGAGGAATTTGGTAAGTCCAGCACCTGCCTCCTGAGGCCGCACAAGAGCATCTGCGAAGTTACCTGTTCCAGCACGGATCTTTCGATGCTCTTCGGCCACTGGTTCGGACGCGGCTGCGCGAACAAGAGGGTGCCGATTGACGTCCTGAACTGGACGGTGGAATGTCAGGCGTCGCTCATAGAAGGCTACGTTGATGGAGACGGCCGTACCAGCAACGGTACGACGAGCGCTACCACGGTTTCAGAGGAGTTAGCCTACGGTATCTTCGCCTTGTGCGTTCAAGCGGGCAAGGTGTCCTCTTTGTCGTCTATACCCGCTCGTAGGGGGAGGGACGGCACGAAGCATAGAACAGCCTACTACATTCACATCTTGAGCAAAGAATCATTGAGAGGTTTCTTTACCGAGATCGACGGCATGCAGTATTACTTGTCGGTCGTCAATGAGGTGCAGAGTGTGCGAGACGAGCCGACGACGGTCGTGGACATCACCACAACAGGTTCCCACACTTTCCTTACCAAGATGGGTATAACCCACAACTGCCAGAGGGGCGGCGACGCTATCAAGCTCGTTATGGACCTCAAGTCCTTCGACTTCGCCGAAGCCGTCTCCTACCTCGCCGAACGCTCGGGTGTGGATCTGCAATTCGAAGGTGGGGGAGACCCCGACGCAGCAAGGCAACGCACCCTCCGCCGACGCGAGATCCACAAAGCCCTCGCAGCCGCCGCCGTCTACTACCATAAATACCTCCTGAGATCCCAATCCCCCGAAGCAGGCCAGGCCCGCCGCTACCTGCAAGAACGCCATATAGAGCGTTCTACTATAGAAGAATTTCGCCTGGGATTTACGCCACCGCGGGGTGTTCCGGGGTTTACGGAAGCGGCGAGGAGGCTGGACTTCGACAGGCGTGTTCTGGAGGCGGCAGGTCTTCTTTCGTCGCGGGGTGGGGAGAGGTTTGCGGGTAGGATCACCTTCCCCATCTCGGACCGGCGGGGCAGGATCGTAGGCTTCGGGGCTAGGACGCTCGGGGACGCCCAGCCCAAGTACCTCAACTCTCCCGAGACAGAAATATTCAACAAGCGAGACCTTCTCTACGGGTTCCCGCAGGTCTCAGAAGCGATCCGCAGGGAACGCGCGGCACTCGTCGTCGAGGGCTACACAGACGTGCTGATGCTCTATCAGTCTGGCATCAAGAACGCGGTGGCCACGCTCGGTACGGCCACCACCCCTGGCCACCTGCGCATGCTCAGCGGCTACGCTGACAGGATCTACGTCCTCTTCGACCCCGACGCAGCTGGAGAGAAGGCGATAGAGCGGGCGGCGGCGACGGCGGCCGATTTGAAGCTGGATCTCCGTGTCCTGCGTCTGCCCGACGATCCAGCAGACTGGCTACTGGAGCATCCGCCAGAGGAGTTCGAGGAGTTGTTGAAGGGTGCCTTGCCAGTCCTCGAGTACGGCATCCGGCGCATCGTCGCCCGTACCAGGGGAGCTGATGCCACACAGCGCTCCAAGGCCGTACCCGAGATAAAGAACATGATTCGGGAGATCAAAGACCCAGTCCTCTACCGTGAGGCCCTCCGTCTTGCCACCGAATCCCTCGGGGTTAGCCCCGAGGTCCTGCAGTCCCCGGAGCCGGTCGCCGGGCGGGAGTTCTCCTCACGGAGAGATGGCCCGGCTGATCCTCACACGGAAGCCGGTAGCGCTGTGCTCGCCCTCATTCTCGCCAGGCCCGACCTCACCGCACCCCTTCTGGAGGACGGCGTACAGACCCAGGAGCTCCCTGAGCCCTTGACGCTGCGCGCCGAGGATTTTCGGGACGATGCCCACGCCAGGATGTTCACGCTGTTAAAAGAACATCGGGGCGAAGATTTCGATGCCTTGCTCTCAGACGAGAGGGCCAGGCCGTTGATGGATCAGATCGGTGCTCTCGCCTCCCAGGGCGAGAGGCTATACCCTTCCGAAACCTCCGTGCGCGAGGCCTGGTTGCGACTGGCGATACTGAGCCGCGAACGAAGCAAGAGGGAGAGCGAGGACTATGACCGGAAGGAGGCGCTCCAGTCAGAGATTCAGCGGCTAAAAGAGGCGCTGCGTTCTGTCTCCTCCGGAGCTTGAAGCCGCGAGCCCCGAACCGTATAATCTCTGTTTGCGGCATTCCCCTGTAGCTCAATTGGCAGAGCATTCGGCTGTTAACCGAAGGGTTGCTGGTTCGAGTCCAGCCGGGGGAGCTAGGGGGTACCGTCCAGGTTTCCCATCGAGGGCCCATAGCTCAGTTGGTTAGAGCATCCGACTCATAATCGGACGGTCCCAGGTTCGAGTCCTGGTGGGCCCACCGGAGCCACGCAGCTTCGGAAGTATGCGCCCGAAGACTCGGTCTCCCTCACTTATTTCCCCACGCCCCAAGATATTGGGGTCCATCGACCACACACTCAACATCTTAGGCCCGAGACCCATCGCCGCCCGATGATATAAACCCTCGCAGATCAGTCATTCAAGTTTTCTCGGTAGGGGTCCTTGCCCCTGGGGTAGAGGGCTAAGAGCACTTTTGTAGGTGAAATGCGGGTCTCTGACGGCGTTTTCGGGCGCCGAGATTGCTAATTTTCCGTGCATATGCAAGAATTTCGCTGTTGTGGGTCAAAGTGGAGCGTAGTGGGAGGACACGGCTCTGGCCCTTTTAGGCGAGTACGAGCACACGCTGGACGAGAAAGGTCGCATGACCCTCCCCTCACGTCTCCGTCCTTACTTCGAGGGCGGTATCGTCGTGACGAAGGGGGTCGACAGGTGTTTGTTCGCCTTTCCGCCGGAGGAGTGGGCGGCGTTCAAGGCCAACATCAAGGCCAACGCCGATCTGTCGGCCAGGGGGCGCCAGCTCTCGCGGATGTTCTTCTCCATGGCCTTCGAGGCGACGCTCGACAGGCAGGGTCGCGTTTTGATCCCGACGAAGCTCGCGCGCTATGCGGGGTTGCGGCGCGACGTGACCATAACGGGCGTGGACGACCGGCTGGAGATCTGGGATACCGAGGAGTGGGATCGCTACGTGTCAGGCGCAGACGACTCGTTCTCCGAGATCGTGGAGGAGTTCGCCGGAAGGGATCTCGGCGGGTGATGGCGACAGGACACCGTCCCGTGATGTTGGAGGAGGCGGTGGCCGCCCTCCAGCTGGGTCCCGACGATTTTGTGGTGGACGCTACCTTCGGTGGTGGCGGCCACTCCAGGAGGATACTGGACGAGCTCGGGGCTGGCGGTAGCCTCGTCGGCATCGACAGGGACCCCGAGGCGGCGGGGCGAGCGTCAGGGCTCTTGCAGGACCCACGCTTCGAGTTCGTCTCGGGGGCATACGACGAAGCGCTGTGGGAGCTGGTGGAGGAAGGCAGGGGGGCGGATGCGATCCTGTTCGATCTTGGTCTCTCCAGCTTTCAGGTTGATGAGCCCGAACGCGGGTTCTCCTACGTCATGGAGGGGCCGCTCGACATGCGAATGGACCCGCGCTCCGGGGTGTCGGCTGCGGAGTTTCTCAACACCGTCGAGGCCGGAGAGTTGGCGAGGGTGCTCTCTGAGTACGGAGACGTGCCGCGCGCCGAGGCCAGGCGTGTGGCGCGGGAGATCGTTCGGAGAAGACCGCTCGAGGTTACGACGGATCTGTACGACGCGGTGCGGGCTGCCGTCGGCTGGAAGGAGAGGGGCGGTAACCCTGCCAAGAGGGTCTTCCAGGCCGTGCGCGTCCGTGTGAACGACGAGCTTGGTGGACTCAGACGGGCTCTCGATGCGGCGGAACGTCTTCTCACGCCCGGTGGGAGGCTCGTGGCCATCACGTTCCATTCGGGGGAGGATCGCCTCGTCAAGCGCTTCATCTCCGAGCGGGAGGGGCGGTGCGTCTGTCCGCCCGAGCTACCTGTCTGCGTCTGCGGTGCGCGTCCCGTCTTCCGGCGGGGTGTCGTTCAGAGGCCTTCTGCGCGCGACATAGAGGAGAACCCGCGCAGCGCCTCTGCCCGGCTTCGGGCGGCGATAAGGACCGCAGAGCCGCCAGGGGAAGATGCCTGATGGCTGCGCCGCAGCGCAGATACCGGGCTACGTTCCCTACGGAACCCGCGTGGCCGGTACGCAAGCACGCCGTGCGGCGCTCGCCGGATCGGGCGCTCCGTCGGAAGGCGGCCGCCAGGCGTCGCCGGTTTGCGATGCTCGTCGTCGTACCCGTGTTCTTGATGCTGGGGAGCGTCTATATGCACACCATCGCCGCAGGACTCGATACCAAGGCTGCCGAACTCGGCGTGAAGCTCGACAGGGCCGGAGAAGAAGGGGAGAGACTCAAGGTCCGGGTCGCTGAGCTGTCGGGTGCGGCGAGGATCCGGGAGCTTGCGGAGGAGAAGCTGGGTATGCACGAGCCCGGTAGCGGAGCCTTGAAGGTCTACAGAAGCGAAGCGGAGGATGGGACACAAGATGGGAAATCCCAGGAAGGGGGGAAGCCGCGGTAGCGTTGACCGGCTCAGGTCTCGCAACGCAAAGAGCGGTCGTGGCGCGAAAACCCCCCCTCGCACCAAAACTCGAGACCGCCACGGCGTCCGTGGCGAGGTCATACCCCTCTCCCGGCAGAGGCGCACCGGCGCGAGGAAGAAGCCTCGTGTTGCGTCTACCACGGCAGAAGTGCGGACCATCGGCCACAGGAGGCTGTGGATGGTGGCCGCGGTGTTCGCGGTGACGGGTCTCCTCCTCGGCGGGAGGGCCGTGCACATAAGCCTCACTGATGACAAGAGTTATCGGGCGTTCGCCTCTGAGCAGGGCGGAGGAGAGGCGCAGGCCGTGGCGCCGACGCGCGGCAGCATAATCAGCGCCGATGGCAGAGATCTCGCCACGAGCCTCCAGGTCGCGCGCGTGGTCGCGACCCCGTATCAGATCGAAGACCCCCACGGGACGGCCCAGAGGCTCGCCGCCGTGCTCGGCCCTGAGGCTGGCAGGAGCGAGGAGGAGATACTCGCCTCGCTCACCAAGCGTGACGCGAACGGCCGCCCCGCGGGATACAGCGTAGTCGCAACAGGGGTAAAGCCGGAGACCGCGGCCAAGGTGCAGGCTATGGGTATAGAGGGCATCACCATCGCTCCTGACACCGTGAGGGTCTATCCCGACGGGTCGCTGGCGAGCCAACTCCTCGGTCACGCCGGAGACTACGACGAGACCTTCGGCGGGGTCGAGGCCCGTTACGACAACACTCTCAAGAGTGGCCAGGACGTAAAGCTGACGGTGGATACGGCGGTGCAGCAAGAGTTACAGAAGGCCCTCGGCGACGCCGTCGAGAAGAGCAGGGCGAAGGGCGCCGTAGGCGTGGTCATGCGCGTGGACGACGGCGCCATCGTCGCGCTCGCCAACACGCCAGCCTACGACAACAACGACTTCGGGGAGGTCTCCGCTGAGGATCAGCGGGATCGGGTCCTCACCGATCCTTACGAGCCGGGGTCCACCTTCAAAGCTTTTACCGTGGCGTCGGCCCTTCAGGAGGGGGCCGTCACGCCATCGAGCAGGTTCGTGGTCCCAGATCACATGACCGTCGCAGACCGCGTCATAAACGATTCCCTGCCGCATGAGACCGAGATAATGACCCCTGGCGACGTGCTGAAGCAGTCGAGCAACGTCGGGGCGACGAAGATCGCCGAGCAACTGGGTGGGCAGAAGCTCTACGAGTACATGCGCGCCTTCGGCTTCGGCCAGAAGACTGGCGTCGACCTGTGGGGCGAGGACCCCGGTATCGTCCCCGCCTACGAGGATTGGAGCGGCGTCTCGATCGGCCAGATGCCCTTCGGACAGGGCTTCACCGTGACACCGCTTCAGCTCGTCGCGGGCTACTGCGCCCTCGTTAATGGGGGCCACAAGGTGACGCCGCACGTGAGCCAACAGGACGCTTCCGCTGCCCAGGGACCACGTGTGATAAGCGAGAAGACCTCGGCTATAGTACGCGGGATGTTGCAGGGCGTCGTCGACGATGGGTCGGGCCATTCCGCCCAGATCTCCGGTTACACGGTGGGCGGCAAGACGGGCACCTCGCAGAAAGTCGACCCCGAGACCGGGACCTACGGTGATCAGTACGTGGCCTCCTTTATAGGGTTCGCCCCCGTCACCGATCCCAAGTACGTGATACTTATAGCCATCGACGAGCCGCAAACCTCGTACTGGGGAGAGGTCGTCGCCGTACCCGCCTTCCACCAGGTCATGACCTTCACCTTGGGCTACTTCAACGTCCCGCCCGACCGTAGAGGTTTCGTAGCCGAGGACAGCCGATGAGGCCCGCTACCCTTACCGAGGTCGCGCGCGCTATGGGCGCAGAGCCCCCGGGCAAGCACGAGAACGCCCTGGTGAGCGGGGCTGCTACCGATTCCAGGAAGGTGCGCGAAGGGGACGTGTTCTTCGCTTTGCGCGGGCGCACGGACGGCGCGGACTTCGCCCCCGAGGCGCACCTGCGCGGCGCGGTGGCGACCGTGGCCACTCGACAACTCGACGTACCGACCCTCGTAGTCGAAGATCCCCTGAAGGCGATGCAGAGGCTCGCGCGGTGGACGCTCGGGCGCACGGACGCTCCTTCGCCTACCGTGGTCGGGATCACAGGCACAGTGGGAAAGACGACGACGAAGGACGCGCTCGCGACCATCATCAGGCACTCCGGAAAGCGTGTCTCGGCGACCACGGGGAACCTGAACAACGAGATCGGGCTTCCCCTCTCCGTCCTCTCCGCAGACCCGCGCACCGAGATCCTCGTCCTCGAGATGGGCGCCACCCACGCCGGGGACATAGAGTACCTGTGCGCTATAGCCCCGCCCGAGGTCGGGGTTCTGACCGCGATCTCGCCGGTCCACCTGGACTCTTTCGGAAGCCTCGAAGCCCTGGCCGCTGCGAAAGGTGAGCTCGCCCTGGCCCTCCCGTAGACCGGCACGCTCATCGCCCCCGCGGGTGCACCCGACGCTGCGACAGGAGCGGGCCGCAAACTGAAGCGCCGCATTACCTTCGCCCGCTCAGGCGAAGCTGACCTGGTCGCCTCCGAGATCGAGGGCAGAGACGAAGGTCTCCGCTTTATCGCGCACCTGGGCGGTGAGTCCGCCGAGGTGCGCTCGCCCGTCTTCGGAACGCACCTGGTCGAGCCGCTGCTCGCGTCCGTAGGCGGCGCGCTCGCACTCGGTCTCGGACTGGAACAGGCCGCCCGCGGCCTCTCCCGCCTGCGGCGGACGGGGCTCCGTGGCGACGTCTACCGGCTCAGGGAAGACATTACGGTCTACGACGACACCTACAACGCCTCGCCCGCAGCCGTCGCCGCGGTACTGAGGTACGGTGCGGATCAGGCGTCCAGGCAGGGGAGACGGCTCGTCGTCGTGCTCGGTGGAATGTTCGAGCTGGGGGCCTGCGCCCGCGCCTACCACAGGGAGGCAGGCGAACTGGCCGGCGAAGTCGGTGTCGATCTGCTCGTCTGCGTCGGCGATGAGGCCCGCTGGTACGCGGAGACCTTCCCCCGGAAGGTGCTCTACTACGAGGACGCTGAGCAGGCTGCTGACGCCCTGCAAGACCAATTGCAGAGCGGAGACTACCTGATCGTCAAGGGTTCGCGCGGGATCGGGCTCGATGCCCTGACCCGCAAGTTGAGGGAGAGTTTAGCTCTTGTTTAGCGTTGTACTCGCGGCGGCCGTGGCGTTCATGGTGACGGTAATGCTCGGCTCCAAGTTCATCGAGTTCCTCCAGTCGCGCAAGTTCGGGCAGTTCGTGCGCGAAGAGGGACCGCAGACGCACCTCATCAAAGCCGGCACCCCTACGATGGGTGGGATCGTGATGCTGACGGGCCTCCTCGGGGCGCTCGTCGTGGTGGCGCGTCCCAACGTGTCCACGCTCACGACGCTCCTGCTCGTCGCCGTCGTCGCCGGCATCGGCCTCTACGACGACTGGCAGAAGATCTCCAAAAAGCGCCCCGAGGGGTTGAGCGCACGCTACAAGTTCCTTCTCCTGACCCTGGCCGTCGTCCTTGCCGACGTCCTTGCGGTGCGCTACGTCGGCGTCACCCAGACCGTCCTCGTACCCTACTTCGACCGTAGCCTCGTCCTTGGACCGGGGCTCATAGGGATCGCGCTCTTCAGCGTCTTCTTGCTGCTCGTGATCGCAGGCACCACCAACGCCGTGAACCTGACGGACGGCCTCGATGGGCTCGCCGCGGGGGCTGCGGCCATAGCCCTGCTCGCCTACACGGCTATAGCGTTCCTGGAGCGCCAGTACGACGTGGCCGTCATCTGCGGCGCGATGGTAGGATCTATCGTCGGGTTTCTCTGGTACAACTCGCACCCCGCCGACATCTTCATGGGGGATACTGGCTCCCTCGCGATAGGCGGTGTCCTCGCCGCAGCCGCCGTACTAACCAAGACGGAGCTACTACTGCCCGTGGTTGGCGGGCTGTTCGTGGTCGAGGCGCTCTCGGTGATCGTGCAGGTCTTCGTCTTCAAGCTCACGGGCCGAAGGGTCTTCAAGATGGCCCCGATCCACCACCACTTCGAATTCTTGGGCTGGGATGAGAACAAGGTCGTGGTCCGCTTCTGGATCGCCCAGGCCGCGTTCTCCTCGGTCGGCTTTTTCCTCTACTACATCTTCCTCTACAACACGGTACGGTGAGACCGTGAGGACGCTGGTATACGGGCTCGGAGAGTCGGGCGTCGCGGCCACGCGAGCCCTGATCGAACGTGGCGAACGGGTCTTCGTGGCCGATGCGGGGGACGACGAACGCCTGTGCGACACCCTGGCCGGGCTCGACGTGTCCGGCATCCTGGGCGCCGGACCCGAGATCCTCGAAGGGACGGACAGGGTGGTAGCCAGCCCCGGCGTCAGGCCCACGGACCCCGTGTTGCAGTCCGCCGAGGCGCTGGGAATCCCTATCCTCTCCGAAGTTGGGCTCGGACTGGAGTTGCTAGGGGGGAACACACAAGTGGCTGCGGTCACGGGCACGAACGGCAAGACAACGGTCGTGGATATGCTGCACCGCATGCTCGGGGCTGCGGGCGTGCCGCATGCGGTGGCGGGCAACTCCTGGAGGGCCCTGACAGGGTGCGTCGAGGAGGCGCGTGGCGCCGGACTCCTCGTCCTCGAGGTCTCCTCGTTTCAGCTCCACTACATGCAGAGTCATGGCTTCGAGGTCGCCGCGCTCCTGAACGTGAGGCCGGATCACCTGAACTGGCACTCGTCTTTCGACGAGTACGTCCGCGACAAGCTCCGCATCTTCGAGGGACAACGCGAAGAGGATCTTGCCCTGGTAAGCGCAGGAGACGAAGCCGGGCACGCCGTCCTCGAAGACCTCAGGGCCGAAACTCTGATCGTGGGTGAGGGCGACACAGCCTTACGGGACGGGCGTCTGCTGCTTCGCGGTGCCCATCTGGCGGATGTTGCCGAGTTGCGCTTTGCAGGGACGCACAACTACGAGAACGCGCTCTTCGCCGCCGGCGCCGCACAGAGGCTCGGCGCTGGGCTCGAAGACATCAGGGAGGCACTGCTCGGGTACGAAACCAGGCCGCACCGCATGCAGGTCGTCGCCGAGCACGCGGGTGTTACCTACGTGGACGATTCCAAGGCCACCAACCCCGCCGCGGTCGCGGCGGCCCTCGGCGGTTTCGACGTACCTGTGGTACTCATCCTCGGGGGATCGGAGAAGGACACCGACTTCTCCGAGTTGCTGCCTGCTCTGCAAGCGTGCCGGGCGGTCGTGTGCCAGGGCGAGGCGGGACCACGCATCGCCTCGTATCTCGAAGGTGAAGGCAGGCAGGAAGTCGTTCACAGGGCTTCCGACCTGGAGAATGCCGTCGAGAGAGCCGGATCACTCGCCAGGGCGGGCGACGTCGTCCTGCTCTCGCCAGGGTGCGCCAGTTTCGACCAGTTCTCGGGATATGCCGAGAGGGGAGACGCTTTCGCCAGGTTCGCACGGCAGCTCCCAGGAGGGGTCCTCGGACGATGAACAGCTTGCGGGCGAACCTGTTCCTGGTGGCGCTCGGGCTCTCCTTGCTCGGGCTCGTAATGGTCTACTCCGCCACCTACAGGGAAGCCGGCGCGGCCTTCCTGTTAGAGCGGTGCGTTCACATGGTGCTCGGGGTGGGTGCTTTCATCGCCACGAGCCGTATCAGGTACACGGCATGGCGCAGATACGCCCCGGCCCTGTACCTGATCGTACTCGTCGGTCTCGTGCTCGTCCTCATACCCGGGATCGGGAGCCAGATCAACGGCGCACGGAGGTGGCTCGACGTCGGTCCCCTGACCGTGCAGCCCGCGGAGTTCGCGAAGCTCGCCGCGGTGCTTGCCCTGAGCTGCGTAATCGCACGCCTCCCTCCCGGTTCGGGACTGCCGGTCAAGCCCCTCGCCGCGGTCGGGGTACTCTTCGCCCTGATCCTGATCGAACCCGACTTCGGCACTTCGGTCGTCCTGCTCGCAGGCGTGGCGGGTACGCTCTGGGCCTCCGAGCTGAGGACGAAGGACCTGCTGCTCTCCGGGCTCGCGGGGCTGCTCGCGGTGGCGGCCACGATGATGCTAGCCCCTTACAGGCGCGAGCGCTTCCTGACGTTCCTGGACCCCTGGGCCACCGCGGACGGCTCGGGCTACCAGGTAGTCCAGTCGATGATCGCCATAAAGGCCGGGGGATTCTTCGGGGCGGGGGCAGGCTCAGGAGGACAAGGACCATACGTGCCCGAGGTCGGCACGGACATGATCTTCGCCCTGATCGGGGAGGAACTGGGACTTCTCGGTATGGTCGCGGTGATCGCCGCCTTCGGCTTTATCGCGCTGGCAGGACTCAGGATAGCCCTGAGCGCCCCTTCCGTGATGGCGCGCTGCGTCGCCGCCGGCCTGACCACGATGCTCACCGTCCAAGCCATCTTTAACATCGGGGCCGCCATGGTGGTCCTCCCACTCGCGGGGATGACGCTCCCTTTCGTGAGCTACGGCGGTTCGAGTCTGCTGGTATGCTTCGCCGCCGTGGGCATCCTCTACAGGATATCGGAGGACAGTGAACGAGCCAGAGAGATCCAACCGCAAAAGGCCACACGTCCTGATCGCAGGCGGCGGCACGGGCGGACACGCTATCCCCGCGCTGTGCGTGGCGGCTGACTTGAGGGAGCGAGGAGCCGTGGTCGAATTCGTGGGGTCTGAGTCCGGTATAGAGAGAGACCTCGTCCCGCGCGCTGGCTACACCCTCCACGCCCTGCCCCTGCGAGGCCTCGCAGGAAACCCCATCTCACAGGCCAGCGCTGCTCTCCTCGCCCTCAAAGCGACCGCCCGCTGTCGACGCATAATACAACGAACGGCACCGAGTGCCGTTCTCGGGGTCGGAGGTTACGCGAGTGCACCTGCGGTGGTCGCGGCCAGAACGGTAGGCGTACCGACGTTCCTACACGAGCAGAACTCGGTGCCGGGGCGTGTCAACCGCCTGGCGAGCCGCTTTATGACGGAGACGCTGGTTACGTTCCCTGAGGCGGAGGCGAGTCTTCGGCGCGCCGTGTGGGTCGGGATGCCGACGAGGGCTGAGGTCTTCGATACCTCGCGGGAGGAGGCGATCCGGGACCTCGGCCTGGAGCCGCCGGTCGTCCTCATCTTCGGCGGGAGTGGGGGTGCGCTCAGGCTCAACCTCGCGGCCGCCAAGGCGTTCGCAGGCACGACGCCGTATACCGTCGCGCAGATCTCAGGCAGGAGGGATTTCGCCAGGCTCTCGACGGACAATCCACGGCACCGTATCCTTGAGTACGTGGACGACATCTGGCGGTACCTGGCCGCTGCTGATCTGGTCGTCAGCAGGGCCGGTGCGGGATCGCTCTTCGACATAGCGGCGGCAGGGAGGGCGGCGATCCTCATCCCCTTCCCCTACGCTACGGGCGACCATCAACTACACAACGCCAGGTACTTCACCGAGAGGGGGGCCGCGGAGTTGATGCTCGACTCCGAGGTCAGCGCGCAGACGCTGCGCGAGCGCGTCGAGGATTTGCTGAGAGACGACGAACGACGCGAGCGAATCGCGGGCCGCATGGGTGCGCTCGCCACCCCCGGGGCCGCCGCCGAGGTGGCAGAGAGATTACTGCGAGCCGGAGAGAGGGAGTCGGGTTCATGAAGATCCATATGATCGGCATCGGCGGGGCCGGGATGAGTGGCATTGCTGAGGTCCTTGCGAGCAGAGGCCATGACGTTACGGGCTCGGATCTCAAAGAGTCACCCTACACGAGAAGGCTGCGAGAGGCCGGTATCACCGTCCACATCGGGCACGCTGCAGATCAGGTAGGCGATGCCGACAGCGTCGTGATCTCGACCGCCATACCCAAGACGAACCCGGAGCTTCTGGAGGCTCGTCGCCGCTCTATCCCGATCATTCCGCGCGCCGCTGCCCTGGCCTGGATCCTGGAGGGCAGCCGAAGCGTCGCCGTCGCAGGGACACACGGCAAGACGACGACGACGAGCATGACTACGCACGTCCTGAAGGCTCTGGGTGAGAGCCCGACCGCCCTGGTTGGCGGCGAGTTGAACGACATCGGGAGCAACGTGGCTTTCGGGAGCTCCGACCTCGTCGTCGCCGAGGCCGACGAGAGCGACCGCTCTTTTCTGTACCTGAGACCCCAGGCCGCGGTGGTCACGAACATGGAGTTCGATCACCCGGATTTCTACTCGTCCCTCGACGACGTGGTTGCGACCTTCAAAGAGTTCGTCCGATCTCTGCCGGATGACGGCCACCTGGTCATCTGCGCGGACGATCCGTCCTCCCTCACGGTGGCGGCCGAGGCTCCATGCCCCGTAACGTCTTACGGCCTCGACGCCGGAGACCTCAGGGCCGAGATCGTCGGCCCGAACAGCTACGTATTAATGGAGGACGGCGAGAGACGCGGCGAGGTCGAACTCGGGGTCTACGGACGCCACAACGCGCTCAACTCCCTGGCCGCGTCCGGCGTGGCCCGCTGGCTCGGCTACGACGCCTACGAGGCTGCCGCCACCCTGAAAGACTTCGGGGGCGTGCGCCGTCGATTCCAGTTCAAGGGGGAGCGTGCCGAGGTCCGCGTCGTCGACGACTACGCCCACCATCCTACAGAGCTCACGGCTACGCTCGCCGCCGCCCGTTCCACCATGCCCACGGACGGGAGGGTGATCGCAGTCTTCCAACCGCACCGTTACTCGCGTACCCGCGCACTCTACAGGGAGTTCGGTGAGTCGTTCTCGTCGGCCGACGCCGTGCTCGTAACAGAGGTCTACGGCGCGGGCGAGATGCCCCAGCCCGGCGTGAACGGGAAGTTGATCGCCGACGCCATCTGCGAGACCCTGGCACACCCCGAGGTCTACTACATACCCCAGCAAGACGCTATACCACGGGTATTGCAACACATCTCCAGAAGGGGTGACCTCGTCCTCACCCTGGGCGCCGGCGATATCTCGAAGGCGGCTGAAGACCTGCTCGACATACTGGAGGACCCGGGATCCCAACCCTGAGAAGCTTGCTGCGTGCGATCCTGATCTCGGCGGCCGTGGCCGTCGTTACCGGCCTCACCGTCCTCCTCGTCACCTACTTTAGCTACCCCGTTACCGGCGTGAGGGTCGAAGGCGCCCGCATGTACCCCGAGTCCGAAGCCCGCAACGCCGTCAACGACTACGCGAGTCTACTCACCCTGAACGAGGAAGAGCTGAAGCGTAAAGTAGCGTCTAATCCTTGGGTTGAGGGTGTAAAGGTGAACGAGAACTGGAAGTCCGGTATAGTTACGATTGAGGTTGAGGAGCGTCGACCTGTGCTCGATGCCGAGGTCGACGGGCGGCGGATCATTCTGTCGTCGGATGGCAAGGAACTTCCTGGGCTCGGGGGAGCGAGCCTTGCGAGGGTGAAGTTGGATCGCGACCAGGTAGGGGAGATCTTGGAGTTCGCGAGCGTGTTGAACAGGAGCGGGGTAACGCTGGACTCGGTCGACGGGGCCGGTGCCGGTGGCATCGAGGCGACCGTGGAGGGCCGGCCGGTGATCTTCTCTGGTGATGTGGGTGAACGACAGGTTCTGGCTTTGAAGGACATCATGCCCGAGCATCCCGACGCTCGAATCTTCGATCTGCGCTCGCCCCACAGGGTCGTGGTCGACGCGTCGGCCCCGGACCAAACGAACAGCGAGCCCAGAGGATAATCTGCCGTGGCACAGCCGCTGGTCTATGGTATAGACGTGGGTACCACCAAGATCGTCGCGCTCGCCGGTCGGGTGGACCCGCGAAGGGGATGGGTCGAGGTGCTCTCCATGGGCGAGGCCCCGAGCTACGGGCTCAAGCGGGGCGTCGTCGTAGACCGCCAGGCCGCGGCGGACTCTGTCGCCGAGGCCATAGACGCCTGCGGCGTTCGCGGCGGTCCTGTGACCGTCGGGATCGCTGGTAGCCACATCTCGTCTTTCAATACCGAGGTCACCCTCCTGAACCGCAGCAGGAACCTCATGGTCACCGACAGGTTCGTCCGTAAGCTGGAACAGGAGGCCAGGCAACTCGACCTGGACGAGGACGAGAGGGTGATACACGTCGTCCCTCGTGGCTACGTCCTGGACGGGTCCGAGGGCGTCAAGAACCCCGTTGGACTCGCCGCCCGCAAGGTAACCATGCGAGCCCATGTGGTGAGCGGGGCGGTCTCGAGCATCCAGAACCTCCTGCGCGCAGTCGAGGACTGCGGCGTGAGGGTTTCGAGGATCGTGCTAGAGCCGCTCGCCTCGGCGGAGGCCTGTCTGCTCGACGCAGACCGCGAGTCAGGCGTCGTGCTCCTCGACATGGGCGGCGGCACCACCGACATCGCGACCTTCTTCAGGGGTGCCCTCACCCATACCGCCGTCATACCCATTGGCGGGGAGAGCTTCACCTCGGACGTCGCCTACGGCCTCAAGCTCCCGCAGCACAAAGCAGAAGAGCTCAAGCTGCGCTACGGCACGGTCCTCTCGCGCACCATCGACTCCGTCGCCGCCGTAAAGCTCGACGACCGACACTACAACGCCCACTTCATCAGCCAGATCCTCGAGTACCGCGCCCGCGAAGTCTTCGACTACGTGCGCGATTCGCTGGACAAAACCGGGATGAGAGATCTGGTCCCTGGCGGCGTCGTACTTACCGGAGGCGGCTCCCTACTCGACGGTATGACCGATCTCGCCGAAGACGCCTTAGGCATGCGCGCCAGAACCGTAGCCCCTCGCCGCGTGCGAGGCGAGGTTAAACCTGTACAGAAACCTCAGTATGCAACGTCTGTAGGTCTGCTATACTTCTCGGCCAGAAACGATGACCCTAGACCAAAGGGTAAAGGTGCAGGGGCGAGTAGTTTTGGTAGCATAGTGGAGGCGGTCAAGGGCTGGTTCCGGGGCAGGTAGACCGGCGGCGCCCCCGGAGAGCGTGTGATGGAGGGTTAGAAAGGCATGTTGGACGCGGCGACTAACTATCTGGCGGTCATAAAGGTTGTCGGCATTGGGGGAGGGGGAACCAACGCCGTGAACCGCATGATCAACTCCGGTCTGCAGGGGGTTGAGTTCATAGCGGTAAACACGGACGCCCAGGCTCTCCAGATGACCGACGCCGACCAGAAGATACACATAGGGGAGAAGATCACCCGCGGCCTCGGCGCCGGCGCCGACCCGAAGATCGGGATGGAGGCCGCAGAGGAGAACAAGGCGGAGATCGAGGAGGCGCTGCGCGGCGCCGACATGGTCTTCGTCACCGCGGGTAAAGGTGGCGGCACGGGTACGGGCGCAGCACCCGTCGTGGCGAAGATAGCCAGGGACTCGGGGGCGCTGACCGTCGGTGTCGTGACGCGGCCCTTCGCCTTCGAGGGGCGCAGGCGTTCGACGTACGCCGAGGAGGGCATCAAGCGCCTCAAGGAGAACGTCGATTCCCTGATTATTATTCCGAACGACAGGCTCTTGCAGGTCGCCGAGAAGCGCACCAGCATGATGGACGCTTTCAAGATGGCCGACGACATCCTCAGGAAGGGCGTCCAGGGCATCACCGACCTCATCACGGTGCCTGGTCTCATCAACCTCGACTTCGCGGATGTGCGCACGATCATGCACAACTCTGGGTCTGCGCTTATGGGCATTGGCGAGTCGAGCAGCGAGACGAGGGGGGCCGAGGCTGCGAAGACGGCGATCTCGAGCCCCTTGCTCGAGGCGAGCATCGAGGGGGCGACGGGGATCATATTGAACATCACCGGTGGTCCCGACCTCGGGCTCTTCGAGGTCAACGAGGCCGCGGAGATCGTGCACAACGCGGCGCACCAGGACGCTAATTTGATCTTCGGGGCGGTCATCGACGAGAACAACGGTGACAGGGTCAGCGTGACGGTCATAGCGACAGGCTTCGACCAGCGCCTCGCCAATCAGCGCAGGACTGAGCGTCCCGCCGCAGAGCCGCAACAGCAGCAGGAGGAGCCCGCCGCCTCGCAGGAGTCGGGGGACGTCCTGGACATACCGGCCTTCCTCAGGCGCCGGTAGGTCCGCGCCCGGGGCGTGCGCAAGGCTCATACCCAGACCGGATACGGCGCCTCCGTCCGCACCGCGGAAGGGGGCGCCGTCTACGTCGCGCCGGACCCGGAACCGGAAGGGGCCGGGATCTTTTTCTTCACCCGTCTCGGCGGCGTCTCCGAGCCTCCGTACGATTCCCTGAACGTCTCCAGGAAGGTCGGTGACGCCCCCGACGCGGTCGAGGAGAACCTCTCCATAATCAGGGAGGCGATGGACGAGAGGCCCGCGGCGTGGGTACGCCAGGTCGCCGGGGATGGCGTGGTCCGTGTCTCCGAGGCCGACTTCGCCGGCGAGGCCGACGCCCTGGTAACAGCAGAGTCTGACCTTTGCCTCTCCGTTGCCGTGGCCGACTGTGTCCCCATCGCGCTCGTGGGCGAGCGGGAGGTCGGGATGGTCCACTCGGGCTGGCGCGGGACCCTCGCCGGGGTCTCCGGGAAGGCCGCGCGGAAGCTAGGGGGCTCCAGGGTGCTGGCATACATCGGGCCGTGCATCCGGCGTTGTTGCTACGAGGTCTCCGAAGAGCTTGCGCAGAAGTTCGCCGCGGAGTTCGGGGACGAGGTCGTCACCGGCCGGTACCTCTCGCTGCCGGACGCGATCAGGGTCGACCTCGAACGGGCAGGGGTCGAGGTTCACGATCTGGAGGTCTGTAGCGGGTGCAGGCTGGATCTCTTCTACTCCCATCGTAAGCAGGGCCCGTTCACGGGCCGCAACCTGGCGTCTGTGGTGAGGGAGACGCGATGAGCGCCAACGTCACAGGGACGGACCTCAGGGCGAGGCTCGCGGGCGTGCGCGAGAATATAGAGGAGGCCCGCAAGAGGAGCGGGCGCGCAGGCGAGGACGTCCGCGTGCTCGTCGCCACCAAGTACTACGCGCCTGAGCAGCTCTCGGCGCTCGCCGAGGCCGGTGTCGGCCTCGTGGGCGAGAACCGAGCCGAGGACCTCGTCGAAAAGCAGGAGCTCTTCGGAGACAAATTCGAGTGGCACTTCATCGGCCATCTGCAGCGGCGCAAGGCGAAGGTAGTAGTTCCGAGGGTGAGCCTCGTACACTCCGTCGATTCCGTGCGGCTGATCGAGGAGATCTCCAACAGGGCGCCGGTGGGCGGAGCGGAGATCCTTGTGCAGGTAAACGTCGCTGATGAAGAATCCAAGTACGGCGTCTCGGAAGGGGAGGTGGAGGAGCTATTGGAAGCCGCCGCGAAGACTGAAGGCAAGGTCCTCGCCAGAGGGTTTATGACGCTCGCTCCGCTCGTCGAAGACCCCGAGGACGTGCGCCCCGTTTTCGCGAAACTTCGTACGATCCGTGATAGTCTACGGGAAAGTTGGAGTCCGCACTTCGATCTCTCGGAACTCTCCATGGGCATGAGTGGTGATTATGAGGTAGCGGTCGAAGAGGGAGCGACCGTGGTAAGGATCGGGCGGATGCTAATAGAGGAGGATGGGCCCGTAAGGAGGCATGATGGGAGTTAGGGACCGTCTGGACCGGATCGCGGCCTGGTTCGGGTTCGGTGTCGATGACGACGATTATTATGAGGACGAAGAGGAAGAAGACCGCCGTTATGGGAACGAGGCCTACGTGAGCGGCGGCCGCAGCGCCGAACCGGGACCGACCGTCAGGCGCCTCGGTCGCGCCGAGCGCTCCTCGGCCTTCGGTACATCTCTCGGGGATCTCTTCGGGAGCGAAGCCTCCGCGAGGGGAGAGCGCTACGGCGGCCAGAACCCGCCCGCGCACCTGCGCCCCGTCCCAGATCAGCGCCCGACGCGCGTGAGCGTCCTCGAACCCTCCAGCTTCAACGACGCCCAGAACCTCGCCGACCGCTTCAAGCGCCAGCAGCCCGTCATTCTGAACCTCCAGAACGTTGACGGCGACCTGAGTCGCAGGATGGTGGACTTCTGCTCGGGGCTCACCTACGCCCTCGACGGCAACATCCAGTCTGTGGCCAACAGGGTCTTCCTGCTCACGCCGCGTGACGTCGAGGTCAGCGCGGAGGAGCGCAAGCGCATCGCCGAGCGGGCTTTCTTCAACCAGCTCTAGAAGCCTTATCAGGGGGACTTTGAAGAAGGTCGGGATAATTGGAGCGGGTAAGATCGGAGGCTCTCTTCTCCTCAGGCTCGCCGAGTCCGGGGGTTTCGACCTCGGCGTAAGCGACATCCATCCCGAGCAGCTGAGGCTCTACGAAGAGGCCGGCGTACGCACCACTTCATCCAACAGCGACCTCGCCGAGTCGAGCGACCTGATCATCGTCGCCGTCAAACCGTGGGACGTGGGGCAGGTGATGGAGGAGATCTCACCTTCTCTGGAAGGCACGCAGAAGGCCGTGACGAGCGTCGCAGCCGGCGTCTCCATCGCGCGCATCTCCGAGAGCCTGCCTGAAGGGACGGCGGTCCTGCGCGTGATGCCTAACGTCTGCGCCTCGGTGGGGCTCGGCTCCGCCGTGGTGACATCGAATGAAGCCGGGCGCGCCGCGCTTCCGACGGTCATGGACATCTTTCGCCACGTCGGCGACGTACTCGAGTTGCCCGAACGCCTCTTCGACGCAGCGACGGCGTTGCACGGTTCCGGACCCGCCTACGTCGCGCTCTTCGCCGACGCCCTGATCCAGGCCGGCGTCAGGGAGGGCATCCCGCGCGATGTAGCGCGCAGGCTTGTCGTCGGTACGATAGGTGGCACAGCTGTGCTCTTGAAGGAGCGGAGCGCCCACCAGGTGCGCGACGAGGTGATGACGCCCGGCGGCACGACGGCCGCCGCGTTCGTCGCCATGGAGAAGGCAGGGTTCGTCGCGGCGGTCTACGACGGGGTCGAGGCTGCGACCGAGAGGGCGCGGGGGCTCGGCGGATGATGGTGGGCCTTCTACTGCAGGACTTCGGGTTCAGCGTGTCGAGCCTTCTCGCCGCGGCGATAAACTACACCTACTACATCCTCTTCGGGTTCATCATCGCCTCCATCCTCTTCTCCTGGTTCCCCGGCTACCCTTCGAGCGGCTTCATGCAGGCCATCTACGATGCGGTCAAGGCCGTGACCAACCCTATCCTCTGGCCCATAAGGAGCAGGATACCCATGCTGCAGTTCGGAGGGTTCGGGATAGACCTCTCGCCGATCATCGCGATCTTCGGGCTCTCCATCGCGAGAACCTTGCTCTTGATCGTCGTTGCAAACTTCATACGACCTGTTACGGGGTGATAAGAGATGCCGATACGACCCATAGATATTAGGCGCAAGGAGTTCAAGAACGGCTTCCGCGGCTACGACGCGAACCAGGTCGACGACTTCCTCGACGCCGTGGCCGACGAGTTCGAGCGCACCTACACGGAGAACCAGAGGATGCGCGAGGAGGTATCGAGCCTCCGCGACAGACTGCAGCAGTTCGAGGACCTGGAAGGTTCGATCCGGGCCGCCCTCGTCCACGCCGAGCAGGCCTCGAACGACCTGCGCCGGGCGGCGAACCAGGAGGCCGAGAACGTGAGGCAGAACGCCCAGAGGGAGGCGGACTTTACGATCCGCGAGGCGCAGACCCGCTCGCACCAGATGCTCGCGGACTCCGCCGCTCGTATAGAACGCGTCCAGGACTCCTACGAGGCGCTGCAGGAGGCGAAGAGAAGCTTCGCTAACGACTTCAGGCACCTTCTGAAGACCTACATGGACATGATGGAGAACATGGAGGTCTCCTCGGCCAGGGAGATCGAAGCCTCCCTGCGCGAGCGGCTCGACACAGAGTCGATCGCCGTCGTCCGCGAGGCGGCGGCAGCCCAGGGAGAAGAGCCGCTCGCCGCACAGGCGGGCGAGGAGCCGGATCAGCCGGTCTCCGAGCCCGAGGTCGTCGAGCCTGAGGAAGAGCCCACGGCGTTCACCGTTACCGGCTCGGAAGATGCCGGCGCTACCCAGAACGTCGAGCCTGAGGCAGGAGAAGAGGAGTTTGCCGCTACTGAGGTCTCGCCCGAGCATCCCGAGACGGCGGTAGACGAACCACCGGCAGAGGAGCAGCCGACGGAGGTGCTGCGGACGGAAGGACCACTCTCTGCCGAACCGGAAGCAGAGGAACCACCTGAAGAGGCGCCTGCCGAAGAGCCCGCGGGGGAGCCGTCAACGGCGCAGGGAGAGACGGTTCAGGAGTCTCCCGTCTCAGAGCCGGAGGCGGCGGACGAGGTGGAGCGGGAGGAGCCTGCACTGGCCGAGGAGAGCAGCTCGCAGGAGTTCTTCGACCGGGGAGAAGGCGAGCAGGGAGACAGCCGCATCTTCCGGGCGAGCCGCTTTCTGCGCCGTCGTGAGTAGGGGCTTCGTCGTCCCGAGCCCACAAGGAACCGTACTCAACCTGAGGGTCTCGCCCGGTGCCAGGCGCACCTCCATCGAGGGTGCCTACGGCGAGGACGCCCTGAAGCTCAGGGTCGCTGCGCCACCCGTCGAAGGCAGGGCCAACGCCGAAGCGGAGCGTTACCTGGCACGGTTACTCGGGGTTGCTTCCTCGGACATCTGTGTCGTCAGGGGCGCATCGAGCCGGAACAAAGCCGTTCTCATCAGGGGCGCCGCGCCCGAGGAAGTGCGCGAGATCCTATCCGAACACCTCCAGTAACCGGTTGCCGTCCCCGAGCTTCGAAGTAGACCCCGCGGACGCCGGGGAGCGGATCGACCGGTTGGCCGCCAGGCGTTTCGGCATAAGCCGGAGCCTCGCGCAACGTCTGATCGGGGACGGTCTGCTGCTCGTCGATGGCGAGGAGGTTCCTCCTTCCCACAAGGTTCACCTGGGGCAACGCGTCGAGGCACAGGTCCCCGAGGAGGGTCTCGCGCAGGAGGAGATCCCCGTCCCAGTAGTCTTCGAGGACGAGTACATCCTCGTCGTGGACAAGCCCGCAGGCCTCGTCGTACATCCCGGCGCTGGCAACCCTTCCGGGACGCTCGTGAACGCGCTTCTGAACAGGGGTATCGCTGGTGGGGACGACCCGCCTCGTCCCGGCGTCGTCCACCGTCTCGACCGCGACACGTCGGGCCTTATGGTGCTGGCGAAAGGCGAGCCCGCGTACTTCAGGCTCGTACAGATGATGTCGGCGCGGCGGGTAGGCCGCGTCTATAGGGCGCTCGTGGTGGGCGAAGGCCTGCCCGCGACGGGGACGATAGACGCCCCCGTCGGTCGCGACCCCGATAACCCCACGCTCATGGCCGCAGGCGTAGGGAAACCTGCTATCACACACTTCGAGGTGCTCACCGAGGCCACGGGGTACGCGATGCTCCGTGTAAGGCTCGAGACGGGGAGGACGCATCAGATCCGGGTCCACCTCTCGGCCATCGGATACCCGGTCTACGCCGACCCGCTGTACGGAGAGCCCGTTCCTGAACATCGCCTCTGGCTGCACGCGGAGCACCTGTCCTTCGAGCATCCCGTGAGCGGTGAGGCGCTGGAGTTCCGCTCGGAGATTCCTGAGGATTTGCGAGGCTCGGCCACCGAGCTTGACGGCTCCCTCGCCCTCTGGTAGCTTGACCTTCGGAATACCGATCCTTTAACGGCGTCCCGTGAGACGCGAAGGAGGCAGGGCTTGAGCCGATCAAGCGTCTACGAGCACGCGCACTCGACGGTGCTCACCCCGGACGGTCTGAGCCGTTCGCTACGCCGCATCTCGCACGAGATCCTCGAAAGAAACGCTTCCTGCCTCGACGACCTCGCGCTCGTCGGGGTATTAACGCGCGGGGTGCCTCTGGCGCACAGGATCTCCGCGAACGTCCGCCAGTTCGAAGGGATCGAGCTCCCTGTAGGCTCGCTGGACATAACGCTGCACCGCGACGACCTGGAGCAGGAGGACCCTGAGGTCCGCGGCAGCGACGTACCCTTCGACGTGACAGGCAAGACGGTAGTCCTCGTGGACGACGTTCTCTATACGGGCAGGACGGCGCGCGCGGCGATGGATGCGCTTCTGGAGCTCGGAAGGCCAGCCGCCGTCAGGCTGGCGATACTGGTGGATCGGGGACACAGGGAGCTGCCGATCCGGGCGGATTACGTCGGCAAGAACGTGCCGACGGCGCGGGGCCAAAGAGTACTGGTCAACCTGGAGGAGACCGATGGGGAGGACGGGGTGATCGTCGTTGGAGACTAGGAGCTTTCTGACGCTGGAGGATACAAGTCGCGAGGACCTTCGTGAGGTACTCGACCTTGCGCGCGCTTATGCAGGGGGACACGTCAGGGAAGCGCTCGCCGGAAAGACCGTCTGTCTCGCCTTCTTCGAGGCATCGACCAGGACGGCCGTCTCCTTCGAGCTCGCGGCGAAGCGCTCGGGGGCGGATGTGATCTCACTCTCAGAGAAGGGCTCGGCCATAGCGAAGGGAGAGTCTCTGATCGACACCGTCGTCACCCTCGACCGCCTCGGGGCGGATGCGATCGTGCTGCGACATCCTTCAGCAGGGGCGGCGGCCCTTGCCTCTCACCATACCGCCGCGCCGGTCATAAACGCCGGGGACGGATGCGGCCAGCACCCGACCCAGGCCCTCCTCGACCTCTACGCCCTGAGCGACGCGCTCGGCGGTTTCGAGGAGCTCGCGGGACGCCGCCTCACCATCGTCGGGGACGTGTTGCACAGCCGCGTCGCCCGTAGCGTCATACCCGGCTTCGTGCGGGCCGGGATCGAGGTGTCCCTCGTGGCTCCACGTACGCTACTTCCGCCCGACGCCGGGGCATGGGGACTCCCCGTGCTCTCCTCCGTCGACGACGCAATTGAATGGGGCGCCGACGTTCTGTACATGCTGCGGCTGCAGCGGGAGAGGATGACGGGCGCGCGCATACCCTCCGTCGCCGAGTACGCCAGGTTCTACGGCGTCGCGCGCCGCCATCTTCACAGTGGATTGCTCGTCATGCATCCGGGGCCTGTCAACAGGGGGGTCGAGATCTCAGGCGACGTCGTCCTCGACGCCTCGTCCCTGATCCCCGACCAGGTCGCCGCCGGTATCTGCGTCCGATCCGCCGTCCTCGCCCTCTCGACGGGTGTGGCACAGAGGGCCGCCGCGTGATGCGGGAGGATAGCGCTCCGACGGAACTCGTCATCCGCCAGGCCCACATACTCGACCCTGGCTCTGGTCTCGACGGCGTCATGGACGTGCGCCTCTCGTCGGGCAGGATCTCGGAGGTCGGAGAAGGGCTTCACGGCCCCCGAGAGCTCGACGCCGAGGGCCTGCACCTTTTCCCCGGCTTCGTGGACGTCCACGCCCACTGGCGCACGCCGGGACGCGAGGACGAGGAGGATATAGAGAGCGGCTCGGCAGCAGCGGCCGCCGGTGGCTTCACCGGCGTCGTAATGATGCCGAACACGGACCCCGTAGTGGACCGGCCAGTAATGGTGAGCGGTCTGGTGCGCCGCGTGGAGCGGGAATCGCGGGTGAGGGCGCGCGTATCGGCGGCCCTCCACGTCGGGCTGGCGGGCGAGAGGCTGACGGAGATGCGCCTGCTGAAAGAAGCGGGTGCATTCTGCGTCTCCGACGACGGGCTCGGGACGGCGTCTGCCGGCGTCCTGAGGAACGGGATGCTCTATGCGCACTCGGCGGGGCTGCCCGTGTTCCTGCACTGCGAGGACCACACGCTGGCCACAGGCGTCGTGCACGACGGCGTCGCTGCCTCCCTCGCCGGGCTCCCTGGCTCACCCGCGAGCGCGGAGGACGCCGCGACGGCGACGGCCCTCATCCTTGCCGCGGAGACGGGTGCTAAGGTGCACATCACCCACGTCTCGACGGCCCTCTCGGCGGCCCTGGTTGGCTTCTTCAAGGAGAGGGCTGACGTGACCGCGGACACCACGCCCCACCATCTCACTCTGACGGACGATCTCGTCTCTACCCTGGAAGGGCTCTACCGCGTCAACCCGCCGCTCAGGCCCGACGGCGACCGCGGAGGTGTCGAAGCGGCCTTGCGAGAGGGCATCCTGGACTTTGTGGCGACGGACCACGCGCCGCACGCTTCGGAGGAGAAGGAGCTCCCGATGGAGGAGGCCGCGCCAGGCTTCCTCGGCCACGAGACGGCGTTCGCCGCACTGTACACGGATCTCGTGCTCACCGGCAGGCTCTCGCTCACGCGCCTGGTCGAAACGATGAGCTGCGCCCCGGGCGAGTGGGTCGGTGAGGGCGGAAGCCTCAGAATAGGCGCGCCTGCGGATCTCACGCTCGTCGACCTCTCCGAGGAGTGGACGGTCGGGAGGGAGACCCTGATCAGCCGCTCCTCGAACTCTCCTTATCTGGGAAGGACGCTGACGGGTCGGGTCGTGGGTACTATAGTTGGGGGCGAGCCTGTACACGACAGAACTGGAGCGAGGTTTGGAGTACGTGCATAGCCAGGGGCGGAGCAGGGCGACGCTGGTCCTCGAAGACGGGGCCGTCTTCGAGGGCTGGAGCTTTGCCGGCGAGGACGAAGTGGCGGGCGAGGTCGTCTTCACGACGAGCATGGTCGGCTACCAGGAGACCATAACAGACCCCTCTTACCGCGGTCAGATCCTGCTCTTCACCTACCCGCTCATCGGGAACTACGGTGTGATCCCCGGCGACGACGAGTCCCGCAGGGTACAGGCCGCAGCCGTCATCGTCCGCGAGTACACGCCACACCCGAGTAACTGGGCGAGCGAACGCTCCCTGGCCGCCCTCCTCGACGAGAACGGCGTCCTCGGCATCGAGGGCATAGACACCCGTGCCCTCACGCGGCACCTCAGGGACAAGGGTGCTATGCGGGGTGTGATCTCGACCTCAGAGTCAGACCGCAGCGTCCTGCGCGAGAAGGCTACGGCCCATCCCTCGATGGTCGGCCTGGACCTCGCCTCGACGAGTTCGGAGCTAACGGAGCCCACGCTGCTTCCTGCCTTCGGGGAGGAACGCTGCCGCGTCCTCGCCCTTGACTACGGGGTGAAGGGTTCTATCTACAGGGAACTCCGTAGCCGCGGTGCCTCCGTCCTCGCGATGCCTGGCTCGACGAGCTCCGGGGAGATCCTCGCCGCCGAGCCAGACGGCCTGTTCCTCTCGAACGGACCGGGCGACCCCGCCGCCCTCGGAGAAGCGGTAGAGACCCTGCGTCCGTTGCTAGGGGAGGTCCCGACGTTCGGCATCTGCCTCGGCCACCAGCTCCTCGGACTCGCCCTGGATTGCGAGACGTACAAGATGCCCTTCGGCCACCACGGCGCAAACCATCCTGTCAGGAACCTCAGAACGGGACGCATAGAGATAACGAGTCAGAACCACGGTTTTGCCGTAAACGAAGACTCGCTCTCTGACGGCGTCGAGCTTACTCACCGCAACCTCTACGACGGCACCGTCGAGGGCATCGCGAGCCCGGAACTCAGGGCCTGGAGCGTGCAGTACCACCCAGAATCGAGCCCAGGACCCAGAGACTCGGGTTATCTCTTCGAGGAGTTCATTGAGGGCATCTCTCAGAAGGCGCCGGCCTAGCGTGCCGCGGCGAGACGACATCTCGAGCGTACTCATAATCGGCTCGGGCCCGATCGTGATCGGCCAGGCCGCGGAGTTCGACTACTCCGGTACCCAGGCCTGCCGCGCCCTGCGCGACGAGGGATACAGGGTGATCCTGGTGAACTCGAACCCGGCCACGATAATGACCGACCCCGAGGTCGCAGACGCGACTTACGTCGAGCCCCTGACCGTAGAGACGGTGGCCGAGATCCTGCGCCGCGAGCGTCCAGACGCCCTCCTCCCAACCCTCGGAGGACAGACCGCCCTGAACCTCGCCGTCGAGCTGTACGAGATGGGCGTCCTCGACGAGCTCGACGTCGAGCTCCTTGGAGCATCCATACCTTCGATCCAGAAGGCCGAGGATCGCGAACTCTTCTCGGAGGCCATGCAGCGCATCGGCCTGAAGGTGCCGGCGAGCCGCACGGTCCGCAACCTCGCCGAGGCCGAGGAACTCGCCGACGAGATCGGCTTCCCCCTCATCATCCGTCCTAGCTTCACCCTCGGCGGAAAGGGCGGCTCCACAGCCCGCGACCACAGCGAACTTCGCCGCGCCGTCCTCGACGGCCTCGACGCGAGCCCCGTGGGAAGCGCCCTGGTCGAAAGGAGCGTCGCAGGCTGGAAGGAGTTCGAGCTCGAGGTCATGCGCGACCTCGCGGATAACGTCGTCGTCATCTGCTCCATCGAGAACGTCGACCCGATGGGCGTCCATACCGGCGACTCCATAACCGTCGCCCCCGCCCAGACCCTCTCCGACCGCCAGTACCAGACCCTCCGTACCGCATCTTTACGCATAATACGTGAGATCGGGGTTTCGACTGGGGGATCTAACATCCAGTTTGCGGTCGACCCCGAGAGTGACGAGTACTACGTGATCGAGATGAACCCGCGGGTGAGCCGCTCTAGTGCTCTGGCGAGCAAGGCGACGGGGTTTCCCATTGCGAAGATAGCGGCGAAGCTCGCGGTCGGGTACTCGCTCGATGAGATCCCGAACGACATAACCCGTGCGACGCCAGCCTCTTTCGAGCCCGCGCTCGACTATGTGGTGACCAAGATACCGCGCTTCGCCTTTGAGAAGTTCCCCGGTGCTACGCCGAGGCTGACGACCAGGATGCACTCCGTAGGTGAGGTAATGGCGATAGGGAGGACGTTCACGGAGAGCCTGATGAAGGCTATGGCCTCGCTCGAGGTCGACCCGCAGGACGTACACGCCGGGCTCGACGAGCCCAGCCCGTATCGCGTCTTCGCCATCTTCGACGCCCTGCGCGCGGGGATGGACATACCGGAGATCTTTGAGCGGACCTCCATAGACCCTTTCTTTATCGCGTCCATAGCCAGGATCGTGGCAGCCGAGGGTTCGGTCTCGGGGTCTTTCGGCGTCGAGGAGATTCGGGAGCTTAAGAGGGTGGGTCTCACCGACGAGACGGTGGCCGCGGCGGCAGGTACTTCCGTGGAGGTCGTGCGTGGTGTGAGGCGGGCCCTCGGCGTCTCTCCAACCTACAAGTCGGTGGATACGTGCGCGGGGGAGTTCCCCGCCCGCACGCCGTACTACTACTCGACGTACGAGGAAGAAGACGAAGTTCGGCGCGGGGAGAACCCTTCCGTCGTCGTGCTCGGCAGCGGACCGAACCGCATCGGGCAGGGCATAGAGTTCGACTACGCCTGCGTCCACGCGAGCTACGCCCTCAGGGAGAGCGGCTACGACGCCGTCATGATCAACTCCAACCCCGAGACCGTCTCGACCGACTACGACACGTCCACACGCCTGTACTTCGAGCCGCTCACGGCTGAGCATGTGCTCGAGGTCATCGGGCGCGAGGATCCTTACGGTGTGATCCTGCAGTTCGGCGGCCAGAGTCCGCTGAAGCTCGCACACGAGCTGGAGAAGGCTGGAGCGCGCATCCTCGGCACCTCCCCCGACGCCATAGACCTCGCTGAAGACAGGGCCAGGTTCGGGCGGCTTCTGGCCGAGCTCGGCATCCCGCACCCCAGGTTCGGAACGGCATCGACCGCCGAGGAGGCCCGCGAGGTCGCCCGCGAGCTCGGGTACCCCGTCGTCGTGCGGCCTTCCTACGTCCTCGGCGGGCGCAGGATGGAGATCGTCTACAACGACGAGGACCTCGACCTCTACCTCAGGACCAGCGCGGGCGCGAGTCCCGCGCATCCTACCCTCATCGACAAGTTCATGGAGGACTACACCGAGGTCGACGTTGATGCCGTCTCGGACGGGGAGGAGGTCTACGTCGGCGGCATCATGGAGCACATCGAGGAAGCGGGGGTTCACTCCGGCGACTCCTCGTGCGTGACGCCCCCGATCACTATCCACCAGGCGCTACTGCAGCGGATCGAAGACTATACCAGGCGGCTGGCGCTCTCCGTGGGCGTCGTAGGGTTGATGAACGTGCAGTTCGTGGTGAGGGGCGACGACGTGCTCGTGATCGAGTGCAACCCGCGCGCCTCGCGCACCGTGCCTTTCATCTCCAAGGCCACGGGCGTGCCGCTGGCGAAGATAGCGACCAGGGTACTACTCGGCGAGAAGCTCAAGGACATGAGGTTGCAGGCCTCAACCAACGGACACTTCTCCGTAAAGGCGCCCGTCTTCCCGTTCGACCGCTTCGCCGACGTAGACCCACTGCTCGGGCCCGAGATGCGCTCGACGGGTGAGGCGATGGGGATAGACCGCACCTTCGGCGGCGCTTTCGCCAAGGCGCTGACCGCGGCGGGGCAGGAGCTTCCCGTCTCAGGAAGGGTCTACATCTCCGTCTCCAACCGCGAGAAGCGGGGCGTCGTGCTCATAGCCAGGGCCTTCGCTGACTTGGGGTTCGAGATCTCCGCGAGCGAGGGGACGGCGGAGGTGCTCAAGAACAACGGCCTTCCGGTCATGGTCGTGCCCAAGATCGGGGAGCTCGGCGAGGACGTTCTCGGCCTCATAGAGGCAGGAAGTGTTGATCTCATAGTCAATACCCCATGGGGCCGCGGGGCACGCACTGACGGGTACCTGATCCGTCGCCGGGCCCTCATGCACGGCGTCCCTTGCATCACGACCCTCGCAGGGGCCGCAGCAGCCATACAGGGGATAGAGGCCAGGGTGCGCGGCGGGACGCGGCGCGTGAACTCCCCTCCAGGGTCTCTACACGGCGAGAGCGTGAAGTTCCACCACGTAAAGGTCGAGGAACGCAAGGAGC
>CADDZK010000002.1 GCA_902812425.1 Actinomycetota bacterium | reverse complement strand
GTCCGATCAGAACCCCCTGTGTGATCACAGCGCATACCCCGACGAAGGCGAAGAAGAAGGCGTTGGACGTGGTCCCCCAACCGAACCGGACGTGGCTGAAGAGCGGGAAGTTGCTCACGAGCCCGGCGAAGGCCAGGTTGAGCAGGAGCACGGCTGCGAGCAGCACCCGGACGTTTCTCATCTCGAGTATTCGGGCCAGCTGGGAGACGGGGTTGAGTCGGAGGAGGGGGACACTCTTGCGCAGGTGTGGCGGGTGCGACTCAGGGAGGGCCAGGTAGCCGAAGACGAAGTTGGTGAGGGCGAGTGCCGAGGCGAAGAGGGCGGGGGAGCCCAACGAGTGGAGGCTCAGGAGACCGCCGAGTGCCGGTCCCGCCATGAGCCCGAGCCCGAACGCGGCCCCGATCAGGCCCAGTCCCTTTGCCCTGTCTTCCTTCGTCGTGCTGTCTGCGATGTACGCCTGGGCGGTCGCAAGCGTGCCGCTCGTTGCCCCCGCAAGGACGACCGCGAGGATGAGGACGGAGAGCGTGCGGGCGAGGCCGAGCAGGAGGTAGGCGAGCGAGGTCCCGATCAGGCACGAAAGAAGAACGGGGCGTCTCCCGTGGCGGTCGGAGAGCCCGCCCAGGAACGGACCCCCGGCGAACTGCATCGCGGCGTAGAGGGAGCCGAGCAGTCCGACGAGCACAGCGCCCGACGCGTACAGGCCGGCGTAGAAGGGCAGCAGGGGAACTACGATACCGTACCCGATCATATCCACGAACACCGTGACGAGAAGGAACATGAGCGGCGACCGGCGACGCCATCCCTCCAGCGTCACACAGCCTCCCTGCGCTCCATTAGCCGCCGCGTCTCCCTGGTTACCGCATCACCGACGACCTCTCCGGCACCGGCGTAGACGGGACGTCCGAACTCGACCCTCACCTTCACGTCGCGCAGGGCGGGGACGAGCATCTGGAGCGTGGCTGCGAGCCACTCGCGGTCGCGTTTGCGTCGGCGCAGGTGGGTGAGGGGGTTACGAAGGGCGGAGGGTGAGATCACACCGCTGACGACGACGGGGACGACGGCGAGCCCCTTCGTGAGACGCGCGAAGAGGTCGGCGCTCGAAGACCAGTGCTCCAGCGCCTCGACGGCGCCAGGCAGAACCGCAGGGTCGGGTTCGATCCTGCCCCTGGGGAACGTGAGCACGGTGCCACCACCCCGCAGGTGTCTGGCGGCGGCCCGCACGACCCCCGAGCGCCCCGCCGACCCTTCCTCGACGGTCAGGAGGTGCCGTGAGGTGTTGGGGAGGGCGTCGAGGAACGGACGATCGGCGGCGATCACACGCAAGTCGTCCCTCGGCGTCGCCGCGAACAGGGAGACGGCATCCGCGAGACCGGGATGGTTGGAGACGATTAGCAAAGGCCCCTCGCGCGGGATGTTGCCCTCGCCCTCGACCACGGCCTCGCGCGACAACCTCTTCAGCGCCCACGCGCCGCCCGTCCCTAGGCCGGACTCGCCTACGATCTCGTCGTAGGTAAGGACCTGGCGCGCAAGACGCGTGGCGGGTGCCCGAAAGATCGACTCAAGTACCGCCCTCCCGTGCCTTACCCCGCCGAGGCCGAAGGCACTGATGACGTCATCCACGCAGACCTGCGTGAGGCGTTCGAGGCGATCTTCGTTCTCAGAAGGAGCAGCACGGAGCTCCTGGGCTACGGCGGGTAGCTGCGAGGCACTATCCAAAGCGCCCTCTCCTCGCCGCAGAGGCGTCGTTCGCGAGCCCGTTCTTCACCAGGTGTGCCACCTTTT
Source organism: Actinomycetota bacterium (assembly GCA_902812425.1). Classification (GTDB taxonomy): domain Bacteria; phylum Actinomycetota; class Rubrobacteria; order Rubrobacterales; family Rubrobacteraceae; genus Rubrobacter_D. The sequence goes on along the minus strand of CADDZK010000002.1, from coordinate 34,686 downwards.
GCCAGCCTCCACGTCACTCGTTAGTACGCACCAGCCAGCTGGTGCGGTTTGACCGTGGGGATCTCGCCTGGCTCTGTGCTCAGGCTTCGCGGCGGCGCAGGATCTCGACCGCAGATCCCGCCAGTACGGTGTCGCCAAGGCGGACGTGAGGCTTCGCCACCCTTACCTTTACGGCTTCGACTGCTGGATGGCCGTCGAGTACGCCGGCGGCGATCCTCTCCGCCACGGTCTCGATGAGTTGTACGGGCTCTCCCTCGACGATCTCGCGCGTCATGTTGTGGACCTCGCCGTAGTCAACGGTCTTCGTCAGGTCGTCGGAGGTTCCCGCCGGCCGCAGGTCGAGCCTGAGCTCGACGCTCACGACGAAGGGCTGGCCCAGCTCGTGCTCGGCCCGCAGGGTCCCGTGGTGGCCGTGGAAGACCATCTCCGAGAGCAGTATGCGGTCCTCGCTCATCGAATTTTCTTGGTCACGGTCCATCCGATGCAGTATGCCAGAACGTAATGTACCGATGCTGGATGAGCCGCATGGATGCGGCCAGTAAGAGAGATCGGTTATAGTAAAATCGCAGACTATCCGACCACGACCTAGATCAGAAAAGTGAGCCATGACTTCGATCCGACGCGTTGCACGAGCCGGACTACCAACCTCCCACGGCGGCTTCGAGATGTTCGTCTACGAGGCGCAGGACGGCAAGGAGCACGTCGCGCTCACGACCGGTTTCGAGCCGGGAACGATTGACGAGGCGATCCTTGTTCGCCTGCACTCCGAGTGCCTGACAGGAGACGTCTTCGGCTCGCGCCGCTGCGATTGCGGCGAGCAACTCGAAGAGAGCATGAGGCTCCTGCGCGAGCAGGGGCGCGGCGTCCTCCTCTACCTGAGGCAGGAGGGACGCGGTATCGGGTTGGCTAACAAGATCTCCGCCTACGCGCTCCAGGAAGAGGGCCTCGATACCGTCCAGGCGAACCTCGCCCTCGGTTTGCCCGAGGACGCGCGCGACTACCGCGTCGCCGCCGAGATACTCCTCGACCTCGGGGTGCGCCGCGCCGCCGTGCTGACGAACAACCCCGCCAAGATCGAAGGCCTCAGACGCCACGGCGTCGAGGTCGTCGAGCGCCTGCCTGTCCAGGTCGAACCGAACCCGTTCAACCTGAGGTACCTTCGGACGAAGAAGGAGAAGATGGGACACCTCTTCCCTTCCTCCGCCGTAATGCTGCAAGATGAACAGACCACGAGCTGCTCCTCGAACGGGGCGTCGTGATAGGAGAGGAGCACCGTCCTTCTGCGGGCGGGGATCGCCAGGCACGCCCCGCCGTCACCGTGAGCTACGCCCAGACGCTCGACGGGCGCGTGGCGACGGCGACGGGGCAGTCCAAGTGGATCAGCTGCCCCGACTCCCTGCGCTTCGCCCACGAGATGCGCGCCGGTAACGACGCCGTCCTCGTCGGAGCGGGCACGGTCTGCAAGGACGACCCCCGCCTCACGGTCCGCCACGTCGAGGGCACGAACCCCCTGCGCGTGGTCGTCGACAGCGCCCTGCGCACTCCGCCTGATTCCGCCGTGCTCGCCGACGGTGCCGCTACAGGAACGCTGCTCGCCGTTACCGAGCGCGCGCCCACAGAGCGCCGCGAGAGAGCCCTCTCTTCAGGCGCTACGGTCCTGATCCTGCCTTCTGACCCCTACGGACGCGTGGACCTGAAAACCCTGCTCGATGAGCTCGCCGCGCTCGGCGTCGGGTCCGTGATGGTCGAGGGAGGGGCCACCATGATCACGAGCTTCCTCAGGGCCAGGCTGGTAGACCGGCTGGCTGTTTGTATAGCACCCAAGGTCCTGGGTTCAGGCATAGAAGCTATAGGCGACCTGGGTATTCGTGACCTCTCTCGCTCCATCACCCTGGCCGACGCCGCCGTAGAACCCTACGGGGTGGACCTGATCCTGAGCGGACGCATCGAATACCCGGATGAGCCTGCATGACCTGAAGGCCAGGGCGCTCTGGTTCACCGCCCCGCGTAACGCCACGCTCCGCGAGGCGAGCGTCCCACCCCCTGGACCCGGCGAGGTGCGCGTCGAGACGAGTGCCTCGGCCGTGAGCGCGGGCACGGAGATGCTCGTCTACCGCGGCGAGGTCCCGGAGGGTCTCCCGCTGGATCTTCCAACGCTCGAAGGGAGCTTCGCCTTCCCGATCAAATACGGCTACGCCGCCGTAGGACATGTTCTCGATACAGGCCCCGGCGTCGAGCACCTCTCTTCCGGAGACCCCGTCTTCGTCCACCACCCACACCAGGATGTCTTCGTCGTCCCCGCGCGGATGCCGGTGCGCCTCCCCGACGGCCTCGATCCCACGCTCGGCGTCTTCACCGCCAACCTGGAGACGGCACTGAACGTCGTCCACGACACACCTTTACGTCTCGACGAGACGGCACTGGTCTTCGGAGGGGGCGTCGTCGGCCTCCTCGTGGCCAGGCTCCTGAAGCTGGCCGGCGCTGGGGTCGTATCCGTCGTGGAACCTCTGGAGAGACGCCGCAACCTGGCGCTCGCCGCCGGCGCTGACGACGCGTTCGAGCCGGAAGACCTCAACGAGCGTGTCATGGAGGCCACAGGCGGGCGGGGGGCTGACGTGGCCGTCGAGACGAGCGGTTCTGGGGCTGCTTTGCAGGACGCGATAGACGCAGTGGCGACGGAGGGTACGGTCGTCGTCGCCTCGTGGTACGGCACGAAGCCTGTCACGCTTGCCCTCGGAGAACGTTTCCACAGGGGAAGGGTCAGGCTCCGCTCCTCGCAGGTCGGCCGGCTCAACCCGGAGCTCTCTCCACGCTGGGACAGAGCCAGGCGTACGGAGACGGTCCTCGGCCTTCTGAGCCGGTTAGATCTGGGGGATCTCATCTCCCACCGCGTTCCGTTCGAGAGTGCCCCCGAGGCTTACCGTCTTCTCGACGAGAGACCAGGTGAGGCTGTCCAGGTACTCTTTACCTACGAGAGGTCCCGAGGAGGTCAGGATGTATGAGGTCTACGTCGCCGCGCGCTTCGAGGCGGCGCACCGGCTCGTAGGGGACTTCGGGCCTGCGAGCAGGATGCACGGCCACACCTACCGCATCGAGGTGATCGTACGCGGCGAGCACCTTGGAGAGGACGGCACGCTCTACGACATCGGCGAGCTGGGCGAGGCCGTAAAAGGCCTCGCAGCCTCCCTCGACTACAGGAATCTGAACGAGGTCCCCGACCTGGCCCGTGCAAACACGACGGCGGAGGCGGTGGCCGATTACTGCTGGGAGAAGCTGGCTCCGCCGCTACGCGGCAAGGGACTCGATTCGCTCGTGGTGCGCATCTGGGAGTCTCCCGACGCCTACGCAGCCCGCGAAGAGACGCTCGCTTCATAGGGGTTCCCCTGCGCGTCGCGTTCGTCACGGTGGGGGAGACGGGCCGCAAGACCGGCGGCTACCTGTACAACGCGCGTGTGATCCTGGGCCTGCGGGAGAGGGGCATCGAGGTCGAAGAGGTCGTAGCCAGCGGAGCGTCGCCCGAGGAGCAGCGAACCGCAGCCCCGCACCTCGCCTCTACTTTCGACATCTCAGAGTTCGACGCGATAGTGGTAGACGCCCTCGCCCGCATCGCGGTCGCCCCGCACGTGGAGTGCTGGATGGCCTCGCGGCCCGTCGTGGCTATGGTACACGAGCTGCCGAGCGTCGCCGGCGGCGAGTCCGGTCCTGAGACCGTAGCCCGCGAGAGGGCCTGCGAGGAGCCTCTGTTGCGCGCGGACAGGCTCGTCGCAGTGAGCGATCATGGAAGGAAGATACTGGAGGGCCGGGGCGTCCCCGCCGGACGTATCCACGTCGTGCAACCAGGCTTCGACCGCTTGCCGCCGGACGGTGGATCCAAGAGAGATGGCCCCGTGCGCGCGCTCTGCGTCGCGCAGTGGATACCGCGCAAGGGAATACTGACGCTGGTCGAGGCGTGGACGCTGCACGAGCGTCCCTGCGCCGTGCTGGAACTCGTCGGGGAGACGGACGCCGACCCTGATTACGCGCTACGGGTCAAGGCCGCCATCGGCGCCGCACCGCGGGGCTCAATCGTCGTAGCCGGTGCGGTGGACGACGCGTCGCTCGGCGTGGCCTACGCGGTGGCTGATCTCTTCGTGTTGCCCTCGCGCTACGAGGGATACGGGATCGTCTACGCGGAGGCGCTCGCCTGCGGACTGCCGATAATAGCCTGCGACGCCGGTCCCGTACCCGAGCTCGTCGGTCGGGAGGCAGCGGTACTAGTTCAGCCGGACGATAGGGACGCTCTCTCGGCGGCCCTCGATCTCGTGCTCGGAGATCGCGCACTCAGAGAGAGGATGTCTGCGGCGGCCAGCCGCCGTGCCTCCCGCCTGCCACGATGGGACGAGACCGTTGCCGGCTTCGAGGAGGCGCTGAGGGCCGCCGGAAGAACGGAGTCGAGGTAGAATCCTCCCGTGAACCGCAGGGACCTCCGCGAGCAGAACCGGGAGTCGTGGAACGCGGTGGTCGGTGTCCACGACAGCCACCGCGGGGATCTCGCGCGGTTTCTGCGCGAGGGGGGCAGCACTCTCTTTCGGGAGGAGCGGGACCTTCTCGGTGACCTGGAAGGGAGGTCCCTCCTCCACCTGCAGTGCAACTCGGGGGGCGATTCTATAAGCCTGGCGAAGCTCGGCGCGACGGTCACGGGCGTGGATATCAGCGACGAAGCCGTGCTCTCGGCCAGGGATCTCGCGCAGAAGAGTGGCGTACCGGCGACCTTCGAGCGCGCCGACGTGTACGACTGGCTGGAGAGAGCCTCGCGCGATGGCAGACATTTCGACGTCGTCTTCGCCTCATACGGCGTCGTCTGCTGGCTCTCCGACCTGGAAGCCTGGGCCGACGGGATAGCAACGATACTGAACCCCAGCGGCTACTTCGTGCTCGTCGACTTCCACCCCGCCGCCGATATCTTCGACGAGGACTGGAATCCCGCCCGCGACTATCCCTCCGCAGGAGAGCCGCTACGCCTCGACGAAGGTGTCGGCGACTATGTTGGTGAGGCCGTCGGCGGTCTCACCCCCGCCGGGTTTGAGGAGGGAGTAGGTAGTTTCGAGAACCCCGAGAAGGCCCACCTCTTCCGCTGGGGACTCGGAGAGATTCTGACGGCGCTGGCCGGGGCGAGCCTGAGGATAACGACCGTCGAAGAGTATACGTACACGAACGGGGAGAGGAGCTTCGCCCGGATGCGCGAGCTCGCGGGCAGGCGCCTGGCCCCACCCGAAGACGTCCCTGCCGTCCCCTTGATGTACGGCCTCAGGGCGGAGAAGAGTTAGTACATATCAGAAGCAGACCGGACTACCTGAAGCCTGATGCCTACTACGGTGAGAAGAAAAAGGCGAGCGCGGCGATAACGTAGACCCCGCAGAGCATCGCGCCTTCGAGCCAGTTGGACTTGCCGTCGAGGGCGACGAAGCCCGTTACCACCACGGCTGCTCCGAGGGCGCCCAGCTCCAGTGGGCTGAAGGTCAGGCGCAGGGGGCTTCCGAGCAGGGGGCCGAGGAAGACGAGGATGGGGGTAACGAGCAGGGCGACCTGCAGGGAGGAGCCGAGGGAGATGCCCATCGAGAAGTCCATGTTGCCCCTGTAGGCGATCTGGACGCCGACGACGTGCTCGGCGATGTTGCCGACTATAGGGACGAGGATGACCCCGACGAAGAGCTCGGAGATCCCGTACTCCTCCGTCAGGGGCTCTATGGCCCCGACGAACGCCTCGGAGACGTAGGCGACTGCCGCCGTCGCCGCGAACAGAAGCACCAAGGATACCGTTCTGCTGAACGGGGCGTGTCCCTCGCCCGCCGAGGCGCCCTCGGGGCCGCCGAGGAGGTAAATCAGGTACAGCACGTAGAGCACGAACATCACCACGGCCACCTCGATGCTCAGGGTGGTCGGGCCCGAACCGGGGCTGGTGATCCCGAAGATGGTCGGCAGGGAGAGCGCGGCGGCGACGATGGCGAGCATCGAGGCGTTGATGCCTGCGATCTCGGCAGAGAAGCTCTGGGTGCCGTTCTTCAGGCCCCCGAAGAGGATGCTCGCCCCGAGCACGAGCAGGACGTTGCCGATGATCGAACCGATGATCGAAGCCTTCACCACCGTGGTGAGTCCTGCGGAGAGGGCGAAGATCGTGATTATGAGCTCCGCCGCGTTACCGAAGGTAGCATTGAGGATGCCGCCGATGCGCGGGCCTGCGTGATGACCGAGGCTCTCGGTGGCCTGCCCGAGAACCCACGCCAGACCGACCAGGGCCAGGGCCGAGACGCCGAAGATCAGGATCACGGGCGCGTGCAGAAGCTCCGCGACGACGACGGCCACCGTGAGAGCCACCGTCGCACCGTAGGCTACCCTGCCGAACAACGCTGCCCACTCTGAATCTCCTCGCGGATAAACATGGCGATTATCTTATAAGATGGAAGGGTCAAGCGGAACGACCTCTGGAGAGAAGCCTTTGATCGACTACCACCTGCACGTAATAGCCCACGGCGAGCGTCCGATGACCACTGAGAACATCCTCGAGTACTGCGAGGTTGCTAAAGCGCGGGGCGTCCGCCAGATGGGCATAACCGAGCACGACCGTTACCTCGACGAGATAGACCTCGCCGCGTTTCAGGAGGCCCGAGAGCTCTCGCACGACGTCGAGCTACGACTCGGGATCGAGATAGATTTCGTACCAGGCGCAGAGGAGCGGATGGACCACGACGCGAGTGCCCTCCCCTACGACTACGTCATCGGCAGCGTTCACAGGGTGGATAACGAGGAGGTGGACAGGGCCACGGACCAGAGAATCTACGACCGCTACGAGACCTACGACCTCTACGAAGCGTACTACGCAAACGTCCGCAAGGCCGCCCTCTCCGGGCGGTTCGAGATCCTCGGCCACCCCGACCTCATAAAGATCTTCCGCCACTTCCCCGACCGCGATATCACCCCGGTCCTGCAAGAGACCGCTGATGCCGTCGCCGAGTCGGGCGTCGTCGTCGACGTGAACGCCGCCGGCTTGAGGAAACCTGTAGGCGAGGTCTATCCCGGGAGGAACTTCCTCGAGATGTTCTACAGTAGAGGCGTCCCCATCGTTCTCTCCTCCGACGCGCACGCCCCGGATCAGGTCGCAGCGGGCTACGACACGAGCCTGAAGCTGGTCCACGACGTCGGCTACCGCGAGGTCGCCACCTTCAGGAACCACGAGCGGGGAAGCCTCCCGCTGTGACGGAGGAGCTCTTCCTGAACGACTCCTACGTAAGGGAGTTCGAGACCAGCGTCGTGAGGCTCGAAGGCAGGGAGGTGGTTCTCGACCGGACCGCCTTCTATCCTGGCGGCGGAGGCCAGCCGCCCGACAAGGGGTCTCTCGGCATCGGTCCCGTTAAGGCGAACGTCGTGGACGCGAGGCGGGAGGGCGGAGAGATCGTACACGTCCTCGACAGGGCGATCCCTGACACGGTGAGGGATCTGAAGGGCGCGCTGGACTGGGAGCGCCGCTTCTCGCACATGCGCTATCACACGGCGCTGCACGTCCTCTCCGGGGTGATCTGGCGCAACTTCGATGCCAAGGTGACGGGCGGCCAGATGCGCGCCGGGCGCGCCAGGATGGACTTCTCTTTCCCCGGCGAGTGGACCGCCGACGTCGTCGGCGAGATAGAGCGTCTTACGAACGAGGCGCTCTCCGAAGAACGCCCCGTCAGGGTCTACGAGCTGGAGCGCGAAGAAGCGCTCGCGAACCCAGACCTAATCCGTACCCAGGTCAACCTAGTCCCTGAACGTGTGAAGACAATTCGCATCGTGGAGATAGAGGGTCTCGACACGCAGGCCGACGGCGGTACACACGTCGCCAACACGCGCGAGGTGGGGGGGATGGAGATCACCGGCCACAAGAGCAAGGGCCGCCAGAACAAGCGTATCGAGTTCGTCCTCCGATGAAGACCTGGAGGATAGACCTCGTCGTCATCGCCGTGATCCTCGCAGGTTGCGGCGGTACGCAGGCCAGCTCGGATACTCATTCTCAGAATACTCCGCAGGCTTCAGGGGCCAATGCCGCGGGGAAGACCTCAGCGCTGCGTACCCTCGTCATCGACACCTCGGGAGGGAAGGTCGAGGTTAAGGTGGAGATAGCCGATACGCCTTCCGAGCAGGCGCAGGGTCTCATGTACAGGACGGCGCTCGGTGAGGACAGGGGTATGCTCTTCGTCTACCCAGCCGAGCGGGAGCTCACTTTCTGGATGAAGAACACCTTCATACCGCTCTCCATCGCCTACATAGACTCAGAGGGGCGCATCGTCGACATCCTGGACATGAAGCCACTCGACGACAAGCCACCCCACTACAGCTCGTCAGAGCCTGTGCAGTACGCCCTCGAGGTCAACCAGGGCTTCTTCGATAAGAAGGGCGTGAAGGTGGGAGATAAGGCCGAGCTACCTTTCTAGGGTCCTCCCGGCCTGCATTAGCGGTCGGGCGGTGGAGGAAACACTATCCTGTAGCTGTGGTCAAGGCGCCGGATGCCAACGTTTATGTTCTTCGGGTTGTTCGGTCTCTACCTCGTTACGAGTGCCTGGGCCTCGACGTGACAGTCGCCGGGGCCGACCCGACCTGGACGCTGTACCGAGAACACCTCTATGGTGACGACGCGTGGACCCGGTGCCTGTATCTGCAGGGTAAGGTGCTCCCCATCTGAGGCCGCATCCTCGGTGTGGTATTGGCCAGGACCGAGCGCTTCGTAAGTAGGATTGGCCGAACCGTTATCCGAGAACACGTTTACCGTATCTCCTGAGAAGTTGCCGAAGGAGACGCTCCCGTTAGTCCCTAGAAGGTCGTTTGGACACCAGTAGTTCAGGCTGAGATCAGGATTCTGGATCTGCAAGAAGTTGTAGCTCCAGTCTGACCCCTGGGGAAGGTCGGCAGCGGCCTGGTAGACCGAGCCGTGCCCTTGCACGAAGTCGGTGGAGTCGAGGCCGTCAAGGGTGTCGGCGCCGGCAGCCTTCGCGTGGGCGCCGAGGAAGTCGGTAGAGTCTCTGCCGTCTAGCTCGTCCGCAGAGAGGTTGGTGGCCGTCCCCGCATCGGCGTTCACCGTGAGGGGGGCGTGTCTCGAGGGAACATCGAGGTTCAGGGCGGTGGCCGCTACGGTCGTACCCTTGTTGATGAGTTGCAGCGTGGGACTGGCGGCCGCCGATGTCAGTTTGCTAACCGTGCCAGCGGAGTTGGCCTTACCGAGGATGAACCTGTCGCCGGTCGCCGCGAGGCCCGTCGTCGCCACCCCGAGCACAACCGCGAGAACCACCGTGAGGCCGACCATGAATACCGTAGCCCTTCCGACCAGCATGATCTTCGCCATCGTCCTCTTCATTTTTGTCTCCTGTATAGATCGGAAGAGCTACACCTACGCGTTTGCGATGGGTCCGCCATTACTTGGGTATGGGTTGCCAGGAGGGCTCGGAGTCGGAGAAGGTGTTGGTTGTGAGCCTCGTCTCCAAAGTGCCATTGGAGTCCATCCGGTAGATCTCGGCGTTGCCGTCTCTGGCGCTGACAAAGGCTATGTTCTTGCCGTCCGGGGAGTAGGCTGGTGTGAAGTCACCCTGGGCATTGTCGGTGAGCCTCTGCGGCACCGAGCCGTCTGAGTTCATCGTCCAGATATCGTTGTTACCCGAGGCACGGGCGCTTACGAAGGCTATCTTCTTGCCCGAAGGTGCCCAGTCGGGGGCCTGGTCATCCTCTGAGGTGTCGCTGGTGAGATTCCTTTGCCTTGTGCCGTCGGCTCTCATTATCCAGATATCGAGGTTGCCTGCTCGTGCGCTCGTGAACGCTATCTTGGTCCCATCAGGTGACCACACAGGCTCCCTGTCGTCGCCCGCGGCGGAGGTGAGTCGTTTTGCCCCCGTGCCGTTAGAGCTCATCACCCAGATGTCGAAGTTGCCGCCGGAGCGGTCTGAGGCGAAGGCCATCTTCTTACCGTCAGGAGAGTATGCCGGCTCCAGGTCGCTGAAGGATGGGTCTTTGGTGAGTCTTGTCTGCAAGGCACCCGCGGAGCTCATACGGTAGATCTCGGTGTTGCCGTCGCGGGTGCTGACGAAGGCTATGCTCTTGCCGTTGGGCGAGAAGCTTGGATCGTAGTCGGCTGCTGCGTTGCTGTCAGTCAGGTTCCCCTGAGGGGTGCCCACGCCGCTCATAGCGTAGATCTCGAGGTTGCCATCAGGGTCGCTGACGTAGGCTATCTTGCCGTTTCTCCCCGGGAAGGCCGCGCGTGCCGGCCTCGTTCCGACCATTAGCACCACTACCGCGACGGCGATCGCAACCACTAACAGCGCTGCCCACACCCTGAGGCTGCCCCCGGCGGAAGTCACGTCATCTTCTCCTTTCACGGATATGTACGCAAGATTAGATCCCGCCAACGGTACGCGAGTGGCTTATCGTCGCGATACGAAACTTCCTGATGCTCATGTGCGCTCTTGAGAACACATCCTCTGCAAAGCCGGGAGACCTGCCGAGCGGCCGGTCACACTATGCGTGCTACCGCGAGCCGCTCATGACAAACTTACTCTTGCTCGCTAGCCGATGGAATAGCCGCCCGGACCATCTTTCGCTATCCGGGTGGACAACCTTTTACGCGTGCGGCGAAACTAGCTATGCTAATGGCGCGAGGATTGTGCGTCTTCCGGTAGGGTGTGACGGTCATGGCGGATGATTTCGGGTCGAGCGGGCGGTTCTTCCGCATCCTTGTGGAAGACTCGCTGGATATGATCATGATCGCCGACGCCGAGGGCAGACCCCTCTTCGTGAACTCGGCCCACGAAAGGATCCTCGGGTACACCGCCGAGGAGTTGACGAGCCTCAAGGTGCCTGAGCTGATCCACCCCGACGACTACGAGCGGGTCATGAACGCCGTCGCCGAAAACATGGCCTTGCCAGGCGCCGCTTCCGGGTACGTCGAGGCCCGCTACCGTCACAAGGACGGTTCGTGGCGCTGGATCGAGGGCATCGCCTACAACACGATGGACGATCCTGCCATCGGCGGCATCCTCTACTGCGGGAGGGACATTACGGAGCGCAAGAGGGCGCAGGAGCGGGAGAGGTTCCTCTCGTTGCTGGTCGAGAATTCGCTGGACCTCATCAGCGTCGTCAACCCCGACTTCACCCTGCGCTACGCCAGCCCCTCCGTCGGAGCTATGCTCGGTTACACCCAGGAAGAGTTCACGGCGTTCATGCCCGCGGACGTTATCCATCCCGATGACGTCGAGTACGTAATACAGGAGATGGTCGAGGCTGCTTCCAGGCCTGGGATCAACCCGATAAGGGAGTACCGCATAAGGCACAAGGACGGCTCCTGGAGATGGCTGCATGCCGTCGCGAACAACCTGTTCCACGATCCTGACGTGAGGGCTTTGATCGTGAACTGTCGCGACGTCACCGAACGCAAGGAGGCCGAGGAGGAGATCCGACGCCTCAACGAGACCCTGGAATACCGGGTCGCCGAGAGAACCGCCCAACTCGCCCAGAGCCAGGAGCAGTTCCGCCTCGCCTTCGATGCCGCCGCCGTCGGCATGGCCCAAGTGGACACGAGAGGCCGCTTCCTTCAGGTCAACCCGAAGTTCGTCGAGATCGCCGGCTACACTGAGGAGGAGTTGCTCGCAAGGACGTACGCTGAGATCACCCACTCCGACGACCTCGACACCGAACTCGAATACGTGCGGAGATTGCTCTCGGGCGAGATAGAGACCTACTCGCTGGATAAGCGATACATCCGCAAGGACCGTTCCAGGGTGTGGGCCAGCCTGACCGTCTCGCTCGCGCGAGGTCCCTCGGGGGAGCCCAGGCACTTCATCCAGATAGCCGAGGACATCACCATACGCAAGGAGGCCGAGCGTGTCCTTAAGACCCTCACCCCGAGGGAGGTCGAAGTTCTCAGACACCTGGCGATGGGGGAGACCAACGCGCAGATCGCCGCGAGCACAGCCTTCAGCCTCGGAAGCGTCAAGCTGCAGGTGCGTGAGATCATCAACAAGCTCGGCGTCTCCGACCGCACCCATGCCGCAGCACGCGCCGTCGAGCTAGGCCTGCTCTCTACAGGACAGGAGTAATCCGATCTTCACTTCCTACTGCAGCCTGAGGTTGTGTTGGCGCATGATCTCCTCCATCCACTCCCACTGGAAGGTCAAACCGTACTGATTCGCCAGCTCTTCGAGGCGGGGTATGTCGGGCGGACCACCGGCAGAGATGATCTCGGCGAGCCCCTGGAAGTACCTCTCGAACCCGGCAGGGGAGAAGATCTCGATGATCCTCGCGGGCTCGGGGCCGGGATTCCAGAAGGCGTGGACGATCCCGCGCGGCTTCAAGACGTAGCTGCCCGCGGGGGCCTTGTAGAACTCATCGCCGATCATGACGCCGATCTCCCCTTCTAGCACGTAGGAGATCTCATCCTCGTTGCTGTGCGTGTGTGGCGGAGCCGCGAGGATCCCGGGCTCCAGCGGATGCTCGCCTATGGCGAAAGCTCCGCCGTTCTCCTCCCCGTATAGCTTGCCGACGAACCCAACACCACCACTCAAGACCACATCACCTTCACCGGGGCGATCACTACTCTCTCTTTGACCAACATGCGCGAATCTCCTTTTCCGCCCTGCAAACGACCTTCGATGCTTTTAGCCTGCATTCCTCCGATCGCCGGACTGTCTGCTGTCCTGAGATGGCTGCACGACAGACCCTCGTCCGTGCATCAGTCCATCGAGCGCGTCGGCCGCAGCACGCGGTCCACCCACCCTGGCGAAGGCTCCGGCGATGCGCTCCGCTCCGGCTTTTTTGCTCATGGCCTCGCGCACCGCACTCCGCAGACGATCCGGCCGCAGCCTGGCGGCGGGCAGTCTGGTCCCAGCTCCGGCCACCTCGACGTGCCTGGCGACCTCGAGCTGATCCCTGCCGAAAGGCGCGACACACACGGGTACGCCGGAAGCGAGCGCCTTCTGCGTTATGCCCATGCCCCCGTGACAGACGACGCAAACTGCGCGCTCGAGTACCGGGCTGTGCGGCAGGAACTTCACGACGCGCGCGTTGGGCGGCGGCGTGAACTTGGAGGGATCTACGCCTGCGGTCGTAACCAGTACGTTTACGTCTTCTTCGGCGAGAGCTTCGAGGGCTGTCTGAGCGAGCTTACCGTCGTTCTGAAACTCGGTTGAGCAGGTGACTAGCACGAGCGGTTTTTCGAGGTCTTCGAGCCAGGTGGGTGCTTCCACAGGCGGATCCCAGATGCCTGGTCCGACCATGTGTACGGACTCAGGCCAGTCCGAACGTGGGTACTCGAAGGGCTCGGCTGTCATATAGAGCATGAGCGGCGCACGTACCATCGCGCCCGACACCTCCCGCAGCGGCGGGGCGCCGAGCTCCACGCGCACGGCGTCGAGCTCGGGGGCGAGCCGGTTGTAGACGGCGAAGAGCGCAGGCCTGAGCAGGCCGTCACGCAGCCGGCCGAAGGGACCGCGCGCGGGCGGAAGCCCGAGGCCGAAGGGCGGCGTGTCGCGCGAAGGGAAGGGCAGGAAGTAAGGACACCACGTCGCCCACGGCAGCCCGGTGGTCTCCGCCGCCGCCATCGCGCCCCAGGTGTTTATGTCCACGAGCAGCGCGTCCGGCATCTCCTCCTCGATCGCCCGTAGGAGGTCGGGCCCGTCGTGGTGCGCTCGGTCAAAGAACCCCCGCAGGGAGGCCTGCAGCGCCCCGATGGGCGTCCTCGCCCGCCAGTCGTCGATCTCACGCCGTTCTATGGCGGGGGCCATGGCCACCGCTTCGAACCCCAGGCCGCGCAGAAGGTCCACCTCCGAAGAGAGCGTCCTCACCACGACCTCGTGCCCACGCCGCCGCATCTCCTCTAGCGTCGGGACGATGGGGTAGAGGTGCCCCCGGGCGGGCGAAGTGTAGACTAGGTAGCGCGCCATCATCCTTCTCCTCTCAGGGCGAGGATCATCTCTCTAATCGCGAGCTCCGTCTGCTCGCGGCTAAGGCCGAGGTCCAGGCTGAGTATCTTCCAGACGTAGACGTCGCAGACGGCGACTAACTGGGCCATGAGACGCCTGCGATCCTCCCCGTCGCGTTCCGTGAGCATGGGCTCGAACGTACGCTCGACCCATTCATAGTGCAGGGCTCTGCCCGCCTCCGCCGTCCTGCGAAACGCAGATACCCGGTCTTCCTGCGCCAGAAGCCGCAGCACATTCTCACCCCACTCCTCGTAGTGATCCACGAGGTTCTCGACGGCGCCGGCGATGTCGCCGACAGGGGCCTCACCTCGCTGCCTCATGACCCGCTCACGGACTACCTCGGAGGCCGCGTCGATCAGACGGTCCTTGCTGCCGAAGCGCCGGAGTACCGTCTGGACCGTGACCCCCGCCCTCTGGGCCACGTCCTCAAGGGATACCTGATCGTAGTACCGCTCCATGTGCAGCCCTATAACCGCATCCAAAATCCGTAGCCTCGTCTCCTCCGCAGCCTCAGCCCTGGCCCCCATCCGGTACGCCCGTTTATTCCGTGTGTCCGTTCCCTTTTTCATGTTAGTTAACACTAACATGAAATTGAGATGACTGTCAAGGGATCAGCACGCCGCTTCGCGGCTTGTCAGCCAGTCAGCAAGGGCGTAGATGCAGCGACCACCGTTCGAGAGGAACGACTCAGATAGGAAGTGTGGGCGGGGCCGTCAGATGAGAAGCTGACAGGCTGAAAGCGAAGCCCGAAGGGCGTAGCGCGCTAAGAGGCGCCAAAGGCGCCGTGCTGACTAGCTGGAATCCGGGGAGCCGTTACGCAGAGCTTCCGCGACGCGGAACGGGTCGGAGGCGACGACCGAGGCCGCGTAGAGCTCCATCGCCCCCATGTCGGAGGTACGGTTTGCGGGGTCTCCGCGGTCCACGATATAGACGACGGTGGGGAAGTCGGACCAGTCCTCCTGTGTGGGGCCGAGCGGGGGCATGTAGAAGGCGACGTTGAAGGCGCGGACACCGAGGTTGTGGACGTAGCCTTCGAGCAGGGCGCCGACCGCGCGGCTCAGAGAGGGATCCGCGGGTTCGTCGCCTATCACGACGAGCTCCTTCTCCTTGATGGGTGAGAGGCTCGCGAACGCGCGGACACCTTCCAGAGGGATGTCGAGACCTAAAGAGGCGTGGACGTTGTTGAGGTCGGAGAAGTAGTCGGAGCCGTGCTCCGTCTTGTAGGCGGAGGCGGCGCGGCGGAGGCGTTCGACCTTCGGGTAGTGGGTACCGCGGGTGGCTGTGACCTGGGCGTGGCCGTGGATGATGGAGCCCCCGGCCCGCCAGAGGCAGTTCCACATCAGGAAGGGATAGCGCGCCTTGGGGTCGGCTTCGAGGGCCTTGCGGCCCCACTGGAGGCCGACGGAGACGTAGCCTGCGACCTTCTCTGGCGTGAGGTGGAGAGGGTTATGGTCGTCGAAGACGATCACGCCGTGAAAGCCGTCGTACTTGGCGACGTTCGAGGCCGTGGTCGCGTGCTCTCCCTCCACGCGGCCGAAGACGTCGGCGGGGGTGCCTTCTTCGGGGTGGCAGAAAGGGTCACCTTCGGTAGCGGCGATCTCGCGGTCGAGGTCGAGGCTCACGCCCGTGTCCAGTGGACGGGAGGCGCGCAGCTCGTTAAAGAGGGTGCCTTCGAGGGTGATGCGGTTCGTCACCTTCACGATGCGCTGGGCCGTGACGCGGTCGACCGAGCCGAAGGACTTCGAGATCCAGGCGTGCATCGCCTCTGGTGGGTCGAGGCGTCCCGTCGTCGTGGAGACGTCGAAGATGCGCTCTGCGAGGGCGCGGTCCTCTGGGGAGAGGCCGGAGATCAGGGCAGAAAGGTTCGTTATCTTGCGCTTAGTCGGCATCGGCTACAGTGCCCGCTGTCCGGCAGACTCGAGGCCGGCGTAGATGTTTTGGCGGTCGATCATACGCTCCACGTGTCCTTCGACCCGCAGCTTCAGGCTCGCGACCTCGTGGGCGAAGCAGACAGCCTCAGGCCAGTCCTTGCCGTCGAGGTGGGCCATGAGGAGCGCCGACCAGAAGGCGTCGCGGGCTCCCGTAACGTTCTCGATCTGTACCTTCGGAAGCGGTCCGACGCGCTCCACGTTGCCGCCCTCCGAGACGGTGACGGCCCCGCCGGAGCGGGTGAGGATCACGGTCTTCGCGCCGAGGTCGTGGAACTCCCTAAGAGCAGTCTCCTCGAGCGTCTCCTCGTCCATGTTGAAGTCGAAGAGGCGGCGAGCGTCCTCGAGTGAGGGCTTGACGATAGTCACGTAGGGCATCACTTCTGCGAGGACCTCCCACGCCTCGACCTTGTCCGGCCATACGCGCGGGTCGTAGTTCGGGTCGAGGGTTACGATCTTGCCGAGGCGGCTCCCCAGCCTCATGGCCCTTCTTACGGCGAGGCGCTGGGGGTCCTTCGAGAGGGCGAAGGCGGAGGAGTGGACGATGCGGGCACGTGAGATCATCTCCTCGTCAACCTGGCGCACGTCGAGGAGGGCGTCCGCGCCCCTGTTGACCTGGAAGTCCGGGATGCTGACGGTACGGGTGACGAAGGCGTTGGTCGTGGCGGCCTCCTCGGTGCGGCTGACGGCCTCGGTGTTGACGCCGTGGTGCTGGAGCTGGTCCTCGACGTATTCGCCGAAGTAATCTGAGCCGAGCTTCGTTATTATGGCCGAGCGGCCCCCGAGCTTGGCGACGTAGACGGCGACGTTCGCGGGCTGGCCGCCGAGGTAGCGGGAGAACTGGCCCGCCGTTCTCAAAGAGTGGGCCATCTCGTGCGAGATGAAGTCGACTATCGTCTCCCCGACGGCGAGGAGGTCGAGCTTGTAGTAGAGATCGTCGAGTGTCTCCAGCGAGACACCATCTCCAGAGGCGGGGTCTGTGAAATACGAGGGGATGCGCAGGCGTCCCGGAGAGTGGGCCCCGTTCTCGGAGAGAACGCCGGGGTCGTCTGAGGCGTGCAGGGTCGTCGCGCCCTCCTCGCTTCTCTCGTCGGTATTTTGGCCCGAGATCGCCTCGAGGTACCCTTCCGCCGTCCTCTCCCAGGTATAGCGGGAGAGGACGCGGTCGTAGCCGGCCGTCGCGTAGCGCTCCCAGCGCTCGGGGCTGCTCGTCAGGGTGTGTAGACCCGCGCCGACGTCCTCGGGGTCTGTCGGGTCGACCAGGATGCCGTAATCTTCGTCGCCCTCGCGCATGGACTCGCTCGGGCCGCCGAACTTGGTGACGACAGCGGGGATGCCCGCCGCCATCGCCTCCAGTGGGGCGAGGCCGAACGGCTCGTAGAGCGCCGTGAGCGCGAAGACGGAGCGGCGCCCTGCGAGGTAGCGGTAGGTCGCCGCGAGCGCACGCTGTCCGCGCACGGCGAACATCGAGACTTCGCCGCGCATACGCGCCCTCTCTATGACCTCCATAAGGGAGTCGAGGACGGCGCGTTCTTCGTCCTTGGCGGCGCTGTAGTCTTCGAGAGGGTTATCCAGGCTGCCGGTGAGGATGAGGAGGTTCGCCGACTCGCGCAGGGTCGGGCTCCCGGCGAAAGCCTCGACGAGGGCCAGGTGGTTCTTCTTAGGGTCCAGCCTGCTCGAGGCGACGACGCAAGGGAGGTCGAGACGGTCGGGGCGCAGGTCGCGCTCCAATGATGCCTGGACGTGATCCCTGACCCCGTCTTCATCATCGTAGCGGGCCGACTTGTCGAAGATGTGCAGGGCGACACCGGGAGGGACGGCTGCGAAGCGGGCGTCGTCGGTCGGGTCGACGGCCCCACGATAGGCGTTGTGGGTGTACTGGTTGAAGCGCTCCTGGGAGGTGCTCGTTATGTTCACGTTCGAGCGGTTCATCGCGAGACGTTCCGCGACGATGCGGCTGGAGAAGTGGTAGCGGGCGTCGACTTCGGCGATGTCCGTGCGAGGAATCCTCATCTTGTCCATCTTCTGCGCGCCCAAAGAATGGGCCGTGAAGCTGAACGGGATGCCCGTTCGCTCCTCGATCAGGGCCGCGCAGAGCCCGCCGTCACCGTAGTGCGCCGTGACCGCGTCGGGTAGCGAGCCCTCGCGCTCGTAGAGCTCCAGGAGGCGCGGTACGAACTCGGTTCCGAGGTAGGGCCAGAGCTCCTCTTTGGGCAAGAAAGTGTCGGGGCCGCAGGTGATACGCAGGATACGTACGTTCGGGGCATCGGGGTAAGCGTCGGTGTCGGAGGCGAACTCGGGCCAGTCGGGGTCGATGATGCGGCGGGTCACGATGTCTACCTTGTGACCCAGGGTGCCCATCGCGAGCGCCAGCTCCTTGACGTAGACGAGTTGTCCGCCGAAATCGGGGTGGGCCGTCCAATAGGAGTCGTTCGGGTCGAAGTTCCCCTGCGGGTTTATGAAGGCGACGTGCATCTCTGTTCATCCTTTCTGTCGTTGCCCGGTGGAAAGTTCCCAGCTCCTCAGGCGCGGCAGTCCGGCCCTGTGCCGGACGAACTCGGGGAGAGGGAAGGAGGGATCTCCTTTTCGCTCTCCCCGCGCAGCTTCCGCGGAGAGCCTGAGGTAACTCTCCGCGGTCCGGCGCCAGTTATGGCGCGCCCGTGCGTGCTGGCGGCCCCGGTCGGCGTACGCCTGCCAGGTCTCGCCGTCGGAGAGCAGGCGGAGCAACTGCTCTGCGATGTCGTCCGGGTCGCGGGGGTCGGCGAGGAGGCCGGCCCTTCCCCCGTCTGTGGTCTCACGCGGGCCACCGTTCCTGGTGGCGACGACAGGGAGGCCGACGGCCATCGCCTCGACGACCGTCATGCCGAAGGGCTCGTACTCTGCGGGCAGGCAGAAGACACCACCCGTTGCAGTCCCCCAGCGGTAGAGCGCCGCCAGGGTCGTCTGCCCGGAGAGGCTGAAGGCCGAGATGCAGCCCCACAGGTTGGACCTCTCGACCTCGGAGATCAGGGCGCGCAGGACCGGACGCTCCTCTTCGGGGGCGGAGTCGGGGTCGCGCAGAGGGTCGTCGAGGCCGCGGGTGATGATGATGAGGTTGGCCCTGTCCCTGAGTTCGGGATGCCTGGCGAACGCTTCGACGAGCGCCCCGTGGTTCTTCTTGGGGTCGAGCCGGCTCCACGCTATAACGGCGGGCAGAGAACGCCGCCCTGGATCTATGTCCCGCTCGTGGGCGCCCCTGATCCTGGCCCGCGTCTCTTCCTCCCGCGGGCTTCTTGCGCCCGGGGCGAATATGTCGAAGTTGACCCCAGGCGGTATCACGGCGAAGCGCCGGTCGTCCTCGACGTCCGTCGCGTCCCTGTAGGCCGGGTGGTGGTACTGCTCGCGGCGTTCGGCCGCGCTGTTGGTGACGATGACCGCCGAGCGGGCCATCGCCGCGCGTTCGGCCTGGATCCTGGCACCGAAGTTGTACCTGGCGTCGACCTCCGCCAGGGCGTCGGGGTCTCTCTGCAGCAAGAAGTCCAGCTTCCATGCTCCGAGCGAATGGCCCGTGAAGGTGAACGGGGTCCCCGAAGCCTCCTCGAGCAGTGCGGCTGCGAGGCCGCCGTCAGCGTAGTGTCCGGTCCAGAGGGTCGGCCACGATCTCTCTGCCCGGTACAGCCGTGCCACTCCTTCGGCCCACTCGCCCATGTAGGGCCAGAGCTCCTCTTTGGGGAGGAAGCGGTCAGGCCCGCATGGGACGCGCAGGATGCGTACGTTCTCGTGGCCGGGGTAGGCGTCGGTCTCAGAGGCGAACTCGGGCCAGTTGGCGTCCACTATCCGGCGGGTCACGATGTCCGCGCGGTGTCCCATCTTCCCCAACGTACGGGCCACCTCCCTGACGTAGACGAGCTGCCCGCCGAAGTCCGGGTGTGAAGCCAGATAGCTGTTGCGGGGATCGAAGTTCCCCTGCGGGTTCAAGAACGCGATGCGCATCGGGTGAGCCTCAGCCTCTCCGCCCAGCCTCTCCGGCCTCACCGCTCTCCTCCAGGCGGGCGTATATCTCTTTGCGGTCGATATCCGAAGGCAGGGGGCCCTTCGTCGTGAGTTTACGCTCGACGATCTCACGGGCGAAGAGCACCGAGCGTTCGGCCGGGTTGCCGTCGAGGGTGGCCGTGAGGAAGCCGGCCCAGAAGGCGTCCCCCGCCCCCGTCGCGTCGACTACGTCGACGGGTCGCGTGGGGACGTGCGCTGTGATCTTGCCGTCCTCGGAGATCAAATTCCCCTTCCCGCCCATGGTGAAGACGACGGTCTCTGCGCCGAGGTCGTGGAACATCTCGATGTACTCCTCGGGCTCGTAGTCGGGGCCGAAGACCCGCCTGGCGTCGTCCGCGGAGGGCTTGGTCACGTTGACGTAGCGATAGGCCTCCCGGATCACGTCCTGGGCCTCCTTGTAGTCGGGCCAGACCCTCCTACTGTAGTTGGGGTCGAGCGAGACGATCTTGCCCATCTCGCTGGCCTTGCGGAAGGCACGTATCACCGACGAGCGGCACGGCTCGCGCGAGAGGGCGAAGGTCGAGGCGTGAACCACCTTCGTGCGCGAGAGGGCCTCCTCTGAGACCTCCTCGGGCCTGAGGAGATAATCGCCGCTACGGAACTCCTCGAAATCGGGGGTGGCCGCGGTCGATGAGACGAAGATAACGGTGGTGTGCGTACGGTGGTCCATGAGCAAATAGTCCGTGGTGACGCCGTGGCGCTGGAGCTCGCTCTTGAGGAACTTTCCGAAGGCCCCGATCCCGGTCTTGGCTACCACCGCCGAGGCGCCCCCGAGCTTGGAGACGTAGACCGCGATGTTGGCCGGCGAGCCCCCCAGATATCGCCTGAAGGTCGACGCGTTGCTTAGAGTGTCGGTCTTCTCGACCGAGATGAAGTCGACGACCATCTCCCCGATTGTGAGTACGTCGAGGGGCCGCTCCAGTGCGTCCGACGCTTCCATCGCCCGCCTGCCGCTCCTCTCTGTCGGGCCAATGCTCTGGGGGCCAGTATTCCAAAATCCGGCGGCGAGCGCCACACGATACGTGCTGCGGGTGCGAACCTGCACGCCTCTCGGGAGCCCCTCTGATCAGGTGCGCCGCGCCGACTCCTCTACAAGGCCCCCGACTACGAGAGCGAGATCGACGTGGAGATCTACAACGACTCCACCCGCAGGATCATGTTCACCACCTACGCTGGCGGTCGCCAGACCCATACGACGACCGTGTCACTGCCCTTCGATCCTACCGCAGGCTTCCACGAATATCGCTTCGACTACCTCTACGACCCGGGCACGGGCCGGGCCTACGTAACTTTCTACGTGGACGGGGCGAACATGAGCTCCTGGGACACCGGCGTACCTCAGACCTCGATGCACCTGATGCTCAACGGCTGGTTCCCGAACTGGCTCGACGGCAAGAGGCCGAAAAAGACCACGAACACCTACGTGGACTGGATCGACTACGTCATCCAGCCGTGAGGCGCTGAGAAGGGGTACTCGTCCGCCTACCAAGGCACGAGCGTAAGATCATTCGGGCAAACGCTTTCGCGGGCGCACCTCCGGGACGGCGGGGAGATCTTCACTCCACCCCCCGGAAGCGGTGTACAGTGTCCGAATGAGCAAGAAGGCGTCTACGAAGGGAACATCCGCCGGCCACCACGGCACGACGCGTTTTCGAGTCGTGCTCCTCGTCGTGAGTGTCGTGCTCGTGTCGGTCAACCTGCGACCCGCGCTCACCTCGGTAGCGCCCTTGATCGGCGAGATCCGGGCCGATGCGGGCCTGTCGCACGGGGTGGTGGGCCTGCTCACGACGCTACCGCTTCTGGCTTTCGGTGTGCTCTCCCCTGTCGCGCCGCGGCTGGCGCGCCGGTTCGGCATGGAGCGCGTGCTGCTCGTGAGCCTGCTCGCGCTCGCGGCGGGTATCCTGCTGCGCTCGGCAGGCGGGGTGGCCGCGCTGTTCTCGGGCTCGGCGGTTCTCGGGGCGGCGATCGCGGTCGGCAACGTGCTCCTGCCCGGCCTGGTGAAGCGGGACTTCCCTGAGCGCGTGGGCCTCGTGACGAGCGTCTACTCGACCACGCTGGGTGTCAGCGCCACGCTCGCGGCCGGCGTGAGCCTCCCGGTCGCGCAATACGCCGGCTGGCGGGGTTCTCTGGCCCTGTGGTCCCTCCCCGCCGTCATCGCAGCCATCGCGTGGATCCCCCGCTTCAAGGGAGGCCGCAACGGCGGCGCGTCCGCCGGGGGCCACCACGAGGTAGGCGGCCTGTGGAGGTCGCCGCTCGCCTGGCAGGTAACGCTGTTCATGGGGCTGCAGTCTCTGGCCTACTACGTTACGCTGACGTGGCTGCCCGAGATCCTGCGTGCAGGGGGGATGAGCACCTCCAGAGCCGGATGGATGCTCGCGCTCGCGCAGGCGGTGGCGATAGTGTCGATGTTCTTCGCGCCGGTGATCGCCGGCAGAAGGCCCTCCCAACGAGCCGTCGTCACGGGCGCAGTGGCCCTGAACGGGGCGGGTATCCTGGGCCTGATGGCCGCCCCAGACGCCGCCAGCGTACTCTGGATACTCTTCCTGGGGCTGGGTCAGGGGGCGTGCTTCAGCCTGGCGCTTACTTTCTTCGCCCTGCGGGCCCCGGACCCCGAGCACTCCGCCGCTCTATCAGGCATGGCCCAGTGCGTGGGCTACCTGTTCGCAGCTTTCGGACCGTCCCTCTTCGGCGTTCTGCGCGACGCCACGCACGCGTGGACGATCCCACTGGCGCTGCTGCTGGCCGTCGTGGTGTGCCTCCAGATCTCCGGCCTCGGTGCGGCCCGCGACGCCCAGGTAGGCATACCTCCTCCGCGAACGGGCGAGTAGAGAGACGCCTCTAGCAGCAGATGCCTTCGCGCCGCAATACCTGGCGCAGGGTGCCGAGGATGCGGGTGAGCTCCCCCCGGTCTTCCTCGCTCAGCTCCGCGAACAGCTCGGCCACAGCGGCGCGGTGCTCGTCGTAGATCCTGTCCATCGTCCGCTCACCCTTCGCGGTCATCTCGATGACGGTGGCCCGCCGGTCCGTGGGGTGGGGCTTTCGCCTGACGAGACCTTCCTCCTCGAGCGCGTCCACCAGCGCCGTGACGTTGCGCCGGGTAACACCGAGCTCGTCGCTGATGGTGGTCATGATCCTGGGCCCGTTGCAATGCAGAGCCCCGAGCAACCGCATCCTGGCATACGTCATCCCCCGGTCCTGCAGCCGCGACCTGACCCACTTCATGTAAGAAGGCCCGAAGGTGGCGAACTCGTCGACGAGCCGCAGCGACGAATCTTCTACCACCGATCCCCGATCCACAACACTCACTATCCGCCTCGCATAAGCGTTATCCTTCAACTCCTCTGAGCCATCTTAGCGTTTGACGTATATTGTTGTCAATGTTAATGTGTATATATACACGATTATCGTAAGCTGGCCGTCTATAGTTTGGCGAAAGGAGCGGGTAGCGGGTGGAGAGGAGAGGCGTACTGGCTGCGGGTATGCTGGATCTGGGATGGCGGGTGTCCGCGATAGATCGGCTGGTGGTCTAGAGGTGGACACGGGGGCTCGCACGCTGGACCGGCGGGGAGTCGGTGGCGTCGCCGGGGCTGGCGTGTTGCTCGTCGCGCTCGGGGCTTCCGTCTGGGGGACTGACACCGTATTGCGTGCTCCCTTGAGCGCCGCCTTTGCGCCCGTTCTGCTTGTGATGGGCGAGCATCTCGTACTCGCTCTGTACGCCGTGCCCGCTGTGGTGCGTGGATGGCGGGAGATGTTGACCCTGGATCTCCCGCGTTGGGGTGCTCTCATCGTCGTCGGATGGGGCGGGTCGGCCGTGGCCACCATCCTGTTCACCACGGGGCTCTTCGCGGCCTTCGAGGCCGGTTCGGGTTCTGTGAACACCGTCTTGCTCCTGCAACAGACGCAGCCGCTCTTCGCCATCACCGCCGCGGCCGTGGTGCTCGGGGAGAGGCTGACCGTGCTCTACGCTCCCATCTTCGCCGTCGCCGCGCTCGGGGCCTACCTGCTGGCTTTCGGGGATCTCATCGGGGAGCCGGGGGGTCTGCTCGCTCCTTTCACGCAGGTCGGGCGGGCGCGGCTCGAGTTCGCCGTCGCCGCCCTCGGGGCTGCTGCCCTGTGGGGCACCTCTACTGCGATGGGCCGCTACCTCGGCGAGCGGCTCTCATTCCCGACGCTCACGGGAGCACGCTTCCTCGTCGCGCTCCCTTTGCTCCTCGTATGGGCGGCCATAACGGTCCCGAACGCTGCCGGGAGTTTCACCGGGGCGCTCGCCGAACCACACGTCGCGCGCAACCTCGTGCTCATCGCCCTCTTCCCGGGACTTCTCGGTCTGCTGTTGTACTACAGGGGCCTCAGGAGCACGCCGGCCAGCTACGCGACGCTCGCCGAGCTCGCCTACCCGGCGACGGGGGTCACGCTCAACTGGCTGCTGCTCGGACAGCCGCTCACCGTTGCGCAGGGCGCCGGCGTCGTGCTCGTCGTCGCGGCGATAGCCGCTATGAACCGCGTCAAATCAGGGGTGCGCCAGAGTAGTACACGCCTCTCTGAAGGAGGTTAGAGATCTTGAAGAGTATAAAAGTAGGAAGAGTCGATATTACGGCTCTGACGGACATCGAGGGGGCTTTTTTCAGGTTGGATCAGATCTTCCCCGGCGTCATGGAAGATCAGTGGGAGCCTTACCTGCACCGATACCCTTGGGCTTTCGCCGACCGTGAGACGTTGCGCGGACGCGTGGGGTCTTACGTGCTGCGTTCTCCCGAGGGCACGGTCCTCGTGGATGCGGGCGTCGGTCCGCAGGCCATGGGCGCTGGCGGCAACCTGCTCGTGGAGCTAGAGAACGCTGGTGTCTACCCGGAGGACGTGGATACCGTCTTTTTGACCCATCTGCACGGCGACCATCTCGGCTGGAGCGTCAAGCCCGACGGTGAACCCTTCTTCCCCGAGGCCCGCTACGTCACGCAGGCCACAGAGTGGGAGATCTCCGCCCCGTACCTGGGACGCGCCGTCGCTGCGCTCGACGAGCTGGGTGTCCTGGAGTTGCTCGATGGCGAGGAGCCGGTCAGCGAAGAGCTAACGGCCATACCGACCCCCGGTCACTCGCCGGGACACAGCAGCCTGCTCGTCTCCTCCGGTGGGGAGCAGGCACTCGTGGCGGGTGACGCCATCGTGCACCCTGCGCAGGCGACGGAGCCGACGTGGAACGTCCACTTCGACATGGACAAGGAGCAGGCCGCGCGTACCCGCGAGATGTTGCTCGCCTGGCTCGAGGCCGACGACATCACCGTCGCCGCAGGCCATATCCCAGGCTCCGGATTCGGGCGCGTCGTGCGCGAGGAGGGGGAGCCAGGACGCCGCTACTGGCAGACGCTGGAGACGGCGCAGGATGCCGAAGACCTCATCGACCAGTTCAGAGGAGGTAGATCTTGAAGAGCAAGAGAGACGCTGTGGAGTACTCGGGACACGGCAACGAGTTCGGTGGCACACCGGAGTCCTCGCGGGCCGCTGATAGCGAAGAGTGGACCTGGATGGTCGACGAAGACCCGGCTTTCTACCTCACGAAGACCGGGAGAAGACCGGAGAATACGGGCGGATAGAGCGTGGCTCCGCTTACGGAGCCGCATAGGTAAGAAGAGCACACTGGGTTATAGACTCAGGGTGTACGCGAGCTTTCTGGAGCGGGAGAGATCTTGGATAATCCTAACGGCGGTATCGGGGGTAAGACGGTCCTCATCACGGGCGGCACCTCCGGTATCGGCAAGGCGGCCGCGGTGGCGCTTGCGGCGATGGGCGCGAAAGTCGTCGTCGTCGGGCGCAACCCCGAGCGCGGCGAGGCCGCGCTGGAGGAGATCAGGGAGCAGGGCCACAGCGATTCCGTTGAGCTGATCCTCGCTGACCTCTGCGTGCAGAGCGAGGTCCGTCGTCTGGCCGAGACGTTCCTCGCACGCCACGACCGGCTGGACGTGCTCGCCAACAACGCAGGGCTCGTGCAGAGCAGGCGCACCGAGACGCCAGACGGCATCGAGACGACGCTCGCTATAAACCACCTCGCGCCGTTCCTGCTCACGAACTTCTTGCTCGACCGTCTCAAAGAGAGCGCACCGAGCCGCGTGATCACGGTCTCTTCGGAGGCGCAGCGCTGGGGAAGCATGGACTTCGGTGATCTGCAGTCGAGGCGCAAGTACAGGGGTTTCCCGGTCTACGGGATGACCAAGCTCGCCAATATCATGTTCACCTACGAGCTCGCGGAGCGCCTGAAGGGGACGGACGTTACCGCGAACTGCCTGCATCCGGGCGGGGTCGGTACCAACTTCGGCAAGAACAATGGCGGTCCGATGGCCCTCTTTTTCAGGGCCGCCAAGCCCTTCATGCGGACGCCCGAGCAGGGGGCTGACACCCTGATCTGGCTGGCCTCCTCGCCCGAGGTCGAGGGGGTTAGCGGCAAGTACTTCTCGGACCGCGAGGAGATCGAGGCGCAGGAGATCGCCAATGACCCGGAAGCCCGCCGCACGCTCTGGGAGATGAGCGAGGAGTTGACGGGCCTGAAGGTGACGGCCTAGTGGGCCGCGAGCGGGGGATAGAGGTCGAGAACCTCGTGACGGAGTTCAGAAGAGGCCCGTGGGCCGTGGACGGCATAGATTTGCACGTCGAGCCTGGTGAGGTCTACGGGTTCCTCTGGCCGAACGGCGCCGGCAAGTCGACGACGGTCCTGATGCTGACGACGCTGCTCCCACCGAAGAGCGGCACGGCCACGGTTGCGGGCTACGACATCGTGCGCGAGGGACCGCAGGTGCGTGCCTGCATCGGGGCCGCGTTGCAGGAGGCCGCGCTCGACCCCTTCCTCACGGGCCGCGGATACTCTGCCTCGACGAGCCGACGACGAGCCTCGATCCACAGAGCCGCAGCGCGCTGTGGGCCGAGGTCAGCAGGCTCGCCAGGGAAGATGGTGTGACGGTCTTCCTGACAACGCAATATCTTGAGGAGGCCGACGTGCTCGCCGAGAGGGTCGGGATCATCGACCGCGGCAGGATCGTCGCCGAAGACACGCCGGAAGCGCTGAAGGCCGAGATCCGACGCCCCAGTGTCGAGGCTACACCCGCAGAGCGCTCGGAGCGCGACGCCGTCGCCCGAGTACTCGGGGAGTTTGGAGAGGAGATCCGGGCCCAACCCGGCGCTGTCGCCGTCAGTCTCTCGGGCGGGGCCGCGGGACTCGCCGACGTGGTTCGCGCCCTGGATAGGGAGAACGTACGCGTCGCCAACCTCCGCCTCGACAAGCCAAGCCTCAACGACGTCTTCCTCGCCAAAACCGGACGCTCGCTCGAAGGCGCAGGTGAGGACGAAGAACTGGCAGGTGCCGAGGAGGCGCAGGCGTGATAGCCTCTTCGTTCCTGACTCAGGTACTGGCGATCGCAAGCCGCTCCACGCCCGCCTGAACCCTTTCACCGCCATACTCGAAGCCGCCAGGGGCTTTCTGGCGGGCGACCCGACGAACGTCGCGTTCGCCTTTACCGTGAGCGCCGCCCTCGTATTCGTACTCGCCATCTGGGCCGTCTTCGGCCTTAGGCGCGCCGAGAAGGCGGGATAATATAGTTGATCTCAGGAAAGGGGATGGCCGTGGCTAGCCTGGCATGGAGAGCCCGAAACGCGATAGGAAGGGGCGCGGGAAAGCTCCATTCTTCCATCTACCGCTCCTCCGACGGGCGTCTCTGGGGGAAGATGTTCGGAGCGCCTGTGCTTCTCCTCAATACTACGGGGCGCAAGAGTGGACAGCGCCGCACGACCCCGCTCGTGTACGCCACGGACGGCGATGATTTCATACTCATCGCCTCGAATGGCGGTGCGCCTAGGCATCCAGCGTGGTACCTGAACCTTAAAGCCAACCCCGAAGCTACCGTCGAGATCGGGGACCGCGAGGTGTGGGTGAGGGCCGAGGAAGTGGCTGAGCCCGAGGAGAAGGCCCACGTCTGGCAGAAGATGGTCGAGATATATCCGGGTTACGACAACTACCAGAGAAAGACGGACAGGGAGATCCCACTCCTCGTACTGCACCCGCTGGCGCCGCACAGAAAGAGAGGAGCATAGTGAAGACGATAAGCCGCGAAGACTTGAAAGAGAAGATCGACCGTGGCGAGGAGTTCGTCCTGCTCGAAGTGCTCTCGGAGGCGTCCTACCAGCACGAACACCTGCCTGACGCGATTCGCTTCGAGGACATGGACGTGACCCGGCCTCCTGCCGGACAGGAGCACGGAGGTAGTCGCCTACTGTTCGAACTTCAACTGACACTCCTCGACGCGGGTCGTCCGTGAGCTGATGGCCATGGGTTACGAGAACGCCTTCGACCACGAGGGCGGCAAGGAGGACTGGATCAGCGCAGGCTACCCGACCGAGAGCGGCTGAGTAGATTGTCCACCACGCGGACCGTCTCGTTTCAGGGCGAGAGAGACCATCTCGAAGGCTACCTGGCCCGTCGCGAGGGCGATGGACCTTTCCCCGGTGCCGTCGTGATCCACGGAGCCTTCGGCCTGAACGAGAATATAAAGGAGATCTCACGCCGCTTCGCAGATGAGGGCTACGTCGCATTCGCAGTGGACCTGTTTGCCGGACGTAACCGCGCCGTGAGTATGGCCCGCTTTATGGCTGGTATGCTCCGAGGAAACCCGGAACGCTACGGTGTCGGTGACCTGAAGGCGGCCCTCGGCGTCCTCTCCGAGCAACCCTCCGTGGACGGGGAGCGCATCGGGACCATCGGCTTCTGTATGGGCGGGGGCTTCGCCATCGCCTGGGCCTGTACGGACGACAGGCTGAAAGCTATAGCACCATTCTACGGCACGAACCCTCGCCCTCTCTCCGCCGTCGCCCGTTCCTGCCCCGTGGTCGGCTCCTACCCCGAGAAGGACTTCACCGCGAGGTCAGGGCGCAGGCTCGACGCCGAGCTTGCCAGCCACGGCATCCCACGGGATATCAAGGTATACACAGGGGCGAGGCACTCGTTCTTCAACGGCAGGGGCAGGACCTACGACCCTGCCGCCTCAGAGGACGCCTGGCAACGCACCCTGGCCTTCTTCGAGGAGCACGTAGCACGGGGAGGACAGGACCGCCAATAGCCCGCCAGGGACCGCCCGCGACGCCGCTCCATCCCGCCTCCGGAGCGACGGAATCAACCCGGGAAGATTAATCCTCGATAGCGAGTGAACTGCTTCACAATATTTTCACATGCAAAGGTTGAAACTGCAAAGATCGGACATAGACTCATCCGGGTCATGTATTCAGCAGAGGACAGAGAATGGTAGAGGGTCGCAGTCGGGAAGAGGTTTTGCAGGGGGTTCACCCTGTATTGCCCTCGCTCGCGCTGGCGTTCAAGCGGATGGTAACGACGATAGAGCGGGAGTCCGGGGTCGGGGGCATGAAGTGGTTTCTGCTCACGGTCTTGGGTCGGAGGGATGGCCTGAGCCAGGGTGAGTTCACGCAGGAGTACGAGATGGACCCTTCGCGGGTCACGAGGACGGCCCAGTCGCTTGAGAGTGACGGCTTGATCCGGAGGGAGCGCGACGTCGAGGACAACCGTGTTATGCGGATGTATCTGACGGAAGAGGGAAGAAAGGTTCTCGGGAGGCTACCCGAGATCAACGACCAGCTCAGGCGCAGGGTCCACAGCGTGTTGAGCGAGGAAGAGTTCGAGGAACTGAGGCGGATGCTCGGTCTCCTCGCTGAGGCGATGAAGTAGGGCTTGAGGATCATCGGAGTTATGAGATTTTTATCAGAGGGAGACGGGGATGAGCGCGAACGTTTCTAGGGTGAGACCGCAGGTCGAGCAGCCGGGGCGAAGGGAGACCGTGCTCGCTGTGGCGGGGCTCATGCTCGCGCTATTTCTCGTGGCGCTCGATCAGACGGTAGTAGGGACGGCGTTACCCAAGATAATCGCCGACCTCAACGGGTTCGAGCACTACGCCTGGGTCACGACGGCGTATCTTCTCGCATCGACCTCCATGATCCCCGTCATAGGCAAGCTCGGGGACATCTACGGGCGCAAGTGGTTCATCATCGCCGGGGTGGCGATCTTTCTGGCGGCGAGCGCGCTCTGCGGGGCTGCCTGGGGGATGACCGAGCTCATACTCTTCAGGGGTTTGCAGGGGCTCGGTGCCGGCATGATCTTCTCCAACATATTCACATCGGTCGCTGATATATTCCCCGACCCTGCGCGCAGGGCGAAGTATCAGGGTGTCTTCTTCAGCGTCTTCGCGCTCACGAGCGTCATAGGTCCTACGCTGGGGGGGTGGATCACGGATAACATCTCCTGGCGGTGGGTCTTCTACATAAACTTGCCGCTCGGCGTCTTCTCCCTGTTCGCGCTGCCCATAGTGCTCCACCAGGGCGCGAGGCGCTTCGGGGTGAAGATAGATTACCTCGGGGCCGCCACGATAACGGCCTCGGTCGTCGCACTGCTGCTCTCGCTCTCGTGGGTCGGCGAGGGCTACGACTGGGATGCCACGCGCGTCATCATCGGGTTCGTGGTCGCCGCCGTACTACTCGCCGTCTTCATCCCCATAGAGCTCAAGGCCACCGAGCCCGTCATACCGCTCGCCCTGTTCAAGAGCAGGGTCTTCAGCTCGGCGGCGCTGCTCATGTTCATGGTCGGTATCGGGATGTTCGGGATCATCCTCTACACCCCGCTCTTCGTGCAGGGTGTCCTCGGAAAGACCGCGACGGGCTCGGGGACGGTGCTCACGCCGCTCGTCCTCACGATGACGGCCATGGGGGTCATCTGCGGCCAGATCATAGCCCGCGTAAAGCGCATAAAGCCGTTTATGATCGCCGGGGCGATAGTGATGTCCATCGGTGTCTACCTGCTGACGACGCTGGACGTCGGCTCCACCCAGAGGACCGTCGCGCTCTACCTCATGGTAACGGGCCTCGGGCTCGGACCGCTCATGCCGTCGGCCACCCTCGCCGTCCAGAGCACGGTCGAGAAGAGGCTCCTCGGCGTCGCCACCTCGGCCACGCAGTTCATCCGGTCCGTGGGGTCGACGGTCGGGACTGCGGTCATAGGCTCGCTCGTCACCAAGGGTTACGCTGACCACCTGAAGAACAGCGCCCCTCCGCAGGCCCCGGGCCGACTCATAAACGCCCTCAAAGACCCGAACGCTCTTGTGAGCGATCAGGCGCGTAACGCCCTCGACCGCGTCGCCTCGGCCTTCCCCGGCGGGCAGCAGCTGGTGGCGCAGATCCTGCACGTCGCCCGCCAGGGCCTCTCTGACTCCATACACGACGGCTTCGTCTTCACCCTCGTCGCCGTGATCTTCGCCATAGTCGCGGCCCTGTTGATGAAGAACATCCGTATCAGCGAGCCCGGCGCGAGGGGAGCGGCGGCGCCCGTAGCCGGGAACGGTACCGATAGGGACAAGCTCGCGACGGGGATCGCCCTCGAGTACCTCGCCAGGCGCATCGAGAGCGCCAACGGCGACTCTCCGAACCTGATCTCCGCCGCCGCGGATCTCGTCCCCAACGCCGATGGTTCGCAGAAAGAGCGTGCCCAGCTCGCGGTTCATAGGGTCCTCAGGCCCATGGCTCTCGAAGCCCTGAGCACGAGCGTGGAGCGCAACGGCGCGAACGGCCTATCTTCGGATGGGAAGGGCTCGCAGGAGTAACGCGTCGGAGATCGCCGGGTTTCCAGAAGTTTTAGAGGAGAAGAACGGGTGATGGTCGGGCAGGATAACTCCGTGGAGAGCCGGAAGTGGTTCGTGCTCTCGGCCGTCTCCGTGGGAACCTTCATAAGCACCCTGAGCGGCAGCATCGTCAACATCTCGCTGCCTACCATAGCCGACGACTTCGGGGTCGGAATCTCGGAGATCGAGTGGATTGTCGTCGCCTATCTGCTTACTGCAGGGAGCCTCCTTCTGACCTTCGGGCGCCTCGGCGACGTGATCGGCTACAGGCGCGTCTACATCGGCGGCTTCGCCGTCTTTACGGTGGCGAGCGTCCTGTGCGGCCTCGCCCTCGACGTCGGCCAGCTCACCGCCGTCAGGGTGCTCCAGGGCATAGGGTTCGCCATGATACAGGCCGTAGCACCCGCGCTCATCGCCTCCACCTTCGCCCCTTCCGAGCGGGGCAAGGCTCTGGGCTTGAACGTGATCAGCATCTCCATCGGCCTCACTCTAGGGCCGACGCTCGGCGGCATCCTGACGGAGTGGGCCTCGTGGCGTTGGATCTTCTTTATCAACGTACCCGTGGGGCTGTTCGGTCTCCTCTGGGCCTGGAGGGTCCTCCCCGCAGGACGCCGCGACACGAATCAGCGCTTCGACGTCGCTGGCGCGGTCCTGATCGGGATAACGCTCTTCTCTTTGCTCCTTGCCCTGGTCGAGGGCGAGGACTGGGGTTGGGACAGCCCCGCCGTACTCGGCCTTCTCGCAGCCTTCGCCGTATTTGGACTTGTCTTCGTCCTGACGGAGTCGAGGGTGCGCCAGCCGATGTTCGACCTCGGGCTCTTCACGATACGAGCTTTCTCCGCGGGGAACGTGAGCCTTCTCATAGCCTTCGTCGCGCTGTTCATCGCAACCTTCCTGATGCCCTTCTTCCTGCAGCGCGGTCAGGACTTCTCCGCTCTGCAGGCCGGGCTGCTCCTGACGCCGCTCTCGCTCACCACGCTCGTCGTCTCGCCACTTAGCGGCGCCCTCTCCGACAGGATAGGGAGCAGGGTTCTCTCGACCACGGGGCTCGCCATCATGGCCTTGGGAGCCCTCTCCCTGGCACGGATAGATGCCCAGACGGAGGGCTTCGGGATCGTGTGGCGCCTCGTGGTCCTCGGCCTCGGTCTCGGGCTCTTCAGCAGCCCGAACAACAGCTCGGTGCTCGGCTCCGTGCCACGTCCCAGGCTCGGTACGGCATCCAGTACGGTGGCCCAGATGCGCATCACGGGACAGGTCCTCGGGGTCGCCGCAGGCGGCGCTATCCTCGCCAGCCGCATCTCGGATCACGCACGTGACCTCGCTGGCGACGTTCCACAGCAGCTCGTACAGCGTGACGCCCTGATCCTCTCGATCCACGACGCGCTCTACTTCGCCGCAGGGGCCTGCGTGATCGGCGTCTTTACGAGCCTGGTGAGGGGACCGAGGCAGCCAGCCGAAGAGACGGCAACACAACAAGACGTGGCGCCATCGACGAATGGTCAGGAGAGGGATCTGTTGCTCGCCGGCGTAGTGCTCGCGTACCTGGCGCGCCGGATCGAGAGCACAGGCGGCGATTCGCCGTGCCTGATCGAAGCCGCCTCAGAACTGGTCGAGCCCGGAGGTGAAGCCTCAGAACGGGCGCTCAAGGCCAAGGAAGAGGTACTGAAACCCCTCTCACGCACACTACTTATGAACTACCTCGCAGGCAGTTCTGAAAGGAGAGAATAAAGTGGCCAAGTATGTTATAGGGGCGGCCGGGGCGCTACTCGCGGCCCTGGTCGGGGCGTGGCTGATGCTCGCCCCCTTCGCACTCGCTTACCAGGGTTCGGGGGCAGATTGGGCCGACCCTACCTACGTGGACTTCTGGACCGGGCTACCGCTCGTGGTCATCTCCGTGATCGGTTTGATCCTCTACGCTTCGGGACTCGTCGAGGAGTTGCGCCGGCGCGGTATCATGCCGCGTCCGTACGCCACCCCCGCCGGACAGCCCCAGGAGGCCCCTGGCAACCAGGGGGCCAATGCTACCGGCTCCGAGAACAACATGGAGCAGATTCTGTTGCCGCTACTGACGGCGATGCTCAAGGACATGCAGGAGCGCGACAGGGAGCGTGACGGAGCCCACGCGGGCACGCCCAACAACGTTCAGCAGACGCGCAGCGCCGGAGAAGAAGGGAGCGTGAGGAGGTAATGGCACCTCAGGCAAGGATCGGGCTCATCACGACCGTCATCGCGTTCTTCGCGGGGATCTGGCTCTTTCTGGCCCCGTTCATCGTCGAGTACCAGAAGGTCGGACAGGATTGGATCGACGCTACCAAGAACGACCTCTGGACAGGGGGAGCCCTGATCGCGATCTCGGCCCTGACTCTGATACTCTTCGCGGCCTTTGCCCTGCACGACGCGGTCCGCGCCGCCGAAAGGAAGAGCGCGGAGACAGAGGAGTAGGTTCGCCCTGCGTTCCCCTGCGCCGGTAGCAGCAGATTCGCTTTTTGGTAAACTCTCGCCCGTCGCCCCGGAGAGGTGTCCGAGTTGGCCGAAGGAGCGCGATTGGAAATCGCGTAGGCGGTGTCAAGCCGTCTCGTGGGTTCGAATCCCACCCTCTCCGCTCTCTTTTGTAGCTTGCGGATGTAGCCCGTGATCAACGGGAGGCTGGTAGGCCACGAGGCGGTCACTTACCCGAACCGCTAATTTCAGAGGAGTAATATGCCCATCGACACCGCGCTGGTAGGCGCGCTGCACGTAGAGTACCTCAAGAAGCAGGACCTCGGAGCAGCCGAGCTGCCTCACCACACTCTCTTCCAGACATCGACGATAGAGGCTTTGCTTGACGGCAACTATGACGGCGACGTCACCTTCGCCGAGCTCGAGGACCGGGGGGATTTCGGCCTCGGTACTCTAAACGCGCTGGACGGTGAGATGATCGCTCTCGACGGCAGCTTCTACCAGGTGAAGGCGGACGGGCGGGCCTATGCTATCGACGGGGGGACGATGACGCCTTTCGCCGTCGTGACCTTTTTCGAGCCGAACGTAGCGCAGACGCTCGCCGCGCCGATGGATTTCGGGACTCTCTGTGACTACCTGGACGGTCTCGTTGGCGACGAA
>CADDZK010000001.1 GCA_902812425.1 Actinomycetota bacterium | reverse complement strand
ACGCCGAAGCGTTCCAATATCCGCTTCTATCCGACGGCGGCAGCGTCGCAATACGCCGGTTTCAGAGCCTGCAAGCGCTGCAGGCCGGACGCCGTGCCCGGCTCGCCCGAGTGGGACACCCGCGCCGACCTCGTGGCGAGGGCGATGCGGCTCATCGCGGACGGCGTCGTCGACAGGGAGGGCGTAGCCGGCCTCGCGCGCAGGCTCTGCTACACAGAGCGCCACCTGCACCGCATACTCGCGGCTGAGGTAGGGGCAGGTCCGCTGGCGCTCGCCCGTGCGCGGCGCGCGCACACCGCCAGGCTGCTCATAGAGACCACAGATCTGCCGATGACCGAGGTGGCGTTCGCCGCGGGCTTCACCAGCATCCGCCAGTTCAACGATACGATACGCGAGGTCTTCGCCATTACCCCGAGGGAGCTGCGCCGGATGCGCACAGACCGCGTCGAGATCGTGCGGGGGGAGATCTCCCTCCGGCTGCCCTTCAGAGAACCCCTCGACGCAGAGGGGCTACTGCGCTTTCTCGGCTGGCGTGCGGTGCCAGGTGTGGAGGCCTTCGACGGGGAGACCTACCGGCGGACGCTGCGTCTGCCGCACGGCGCCGGGATAGTGGCCCTCTCCGACGGGGGCGATCACGTCCGTTGCGTGCTCAGGCTCGAGAACCTGCGGGACCTCGGTACCGCGGTACAGCGTTGTCGCTCTCTCCTCGACCTCGACGCCGACCCCGTCGCCGTTGCGGACGTACTCGGAGCCGACAGCGTACTCGGCGATCTCGTGCGTCGTTCGCCGGGGCGGCGCGTGCCTGGGAGCGTCGACGGCGCGGAGCTCGCCATCCGCGTGGTGCTCGGGCGACAGATCTCCGTGGCCGTCGCCGTTGCGGGCCGTCTCGTCGCCAGCCTTGGAGAAACGCTTCTCGATTCACTCGCAGGGGACGACGGGCTGACCCATCTCTTCCCCGGGCCCGAGGCCGTAGCGGTGGCTGCTGGTGAGGAGCTCGCCGTACCCACCTCCAGGCGCGAGACGCTATGGAATCTGGCACGTTCTCTGGCAGAGGGTGAGATCGTGCTCGACCCCGGATCGGACCGCGAGGAGGCCGAACGGCGTCTGATGGAGATGCGTGGGATCGGACCGTGGACCGCGTCGTACATAGCGATGCGGGCGCTCGGTGACCCTGATGCTTTCCTCCCCACGGACGTCGGGGTCAGGCGGGCAATCCGGGGGCTCGGCCACGCGGGCGACCCGCGGAGCGTCGCTGCACTCGCCGAAAAGTGGAGACCCTGGCGTGCCTACGCGGTGCAGCACCTGTGGGCCAGCGCAGGGGAGATGGCCGGAAGCCAAGATAAGACCATGAGAGGAGAGGTGGCATGAAAGCCTACGTCGATGAGGTAGAGTCTCCCGCCGGTTTGCTCGCGTTCGCGGTAAACGAGGAAGGAGCCCTGATCCGTCTGCACTTCGTGGAGAGCGATTACGGGTCGGTCATGGAAGAGGATCTCGGGTACGAAGGTTACGCCGTGGAAGCGGACGAGTCCAGGACCGCAAAGGTGCGGGAAGAGCTCTCCGAGTATACGAGCGGCCGGCGAAGAACTTTCGACGTGCCCCTGGCGTTCGCCGGCTCCGAGTGGCAGAAGGTCGTGTGGAGGGAGTTGACCCGCATCCCCTTCGGGGAGACCAGATCCTACGGGGAGATAGCGGATAACCTCGGGCGTCCCGGCGCGGCGAGGGCCGTGGGTCGGGCCAACGCCTCGAACGTCCTGCCGCTGGTCGTTCCGTGTCACCGTGTGATCGCCGCAGACGGTACGCTCGGGGGGTTCAACGGCGGGCTGCACCTAAAGGAGCGCCTGCTCGAGCACGAGCGCAGGGTACTCGCCGGAGAGGAGACTAGGTGAGCCTACAGATGCGCTCCGAGTGTGAGCGCTGCGACACCGCGCTCGAAGAGAACGGCATCGCCTTCATCTGTAGCTACGAATGCACCTTCTGCGCTACATGTGCGGGGACGATGGATCACACCTGCCCCAATTGCGGCGGTGAGCTGGTGGCTCGCCCCCGTCG
Source organism: Actinomycetota bacterium (assembly GCA_902812425.1). GTDB lineage: Bacteria > Actinomycetota > Rubrobacteria > Rubrobacterales > Rubrobacteraceae > Rubrobacter_D. Next base: position 45,694 of record CADDZK010000001.1, on the reverse strand, counting down.
TTCGCGCGAAGGGGCGTAAGGGGCGCCAGCTATATCTGAAGGAAGCTTTTTATGAGACCAAGAGATTTCGCAGGACTACTAGTGCTCGGCGCGCTGTGGGGCGGTTCTTTCCTGTTTATACGGGTAGCCGTACCTGCGCTCGGCCCTTTCCCGCTCGTCGAGCTGCGCGTCGGCCTCGCCGCGGCAGCCCTCTCTATCTACGCTCTGGCCGCAAGCCGCGTGCCGAAGATCCGGTACCGGTGGAGGTCTTTTCTGGCTCTGGGGTTCTTGAACGCGGCCGTGCCTTTCTCGCTGATCTCAGCTGCTGAGATCCACCTGACGGCCTCCCTGGCCGCCATCCTGAACTCGACTACCGTGATGTTCACCGCGATAGTCGCCGCAGTGTGGATGGGCGACGCCCTGACCGCGAGGAAGGTCGCCGGGGTAATCCTCGGTATCGTCGGGGTCACGGTGCTCGTCGGCTGGGACCCTATAGCCCTGAACGGGGTCGTGCTGCTCTCTGTGGGGGCGATGCTGATCGCTTCGCTCTCTTACGCGCTGGGAGCCACCTACGTCAAGCAGTCGTTCTCCGGGATCCCGCCGCTCGGGATGGCTATCGGGCAGCAGACGGCGGCTGCGACGCTCCTCTTGCCTTTATCTGCCGCCAGCGTTCCCATGGAAACGCCATCGCTGGCAGTGGTCCTCTGTGTGCTCGGGCTGGCGTTGCTCTCGACGGCGGTGGCGTACCTGATCTACTTCCAGCTCATCGAGAACGTCGGCCCGACGAGTACCGTCACCGTCACGCTGCTAGTGCCAGTCTTCGGACTCCTGTTCGGCGTCTTGCTCCTCGACGAGCCTTTCGGCCTTGGCACGCTGGCCGGGCTCGGGATCATCCTCTCGAGCGTCGTGCTGGTCACCGGTATCGGGCGTGGAGGGTCGAAGAAAGGGTTGGGCATGAGTGAGACGACGGCTGGCCAGTAGCCTGCATCGGCAACTAGTTCTAACGGGGAGGGAGGACGAACGTGTACGGGAAGGCATCGCGAAGAGGCAGGCCCGGAGCGGTCCCCGATCAAATCATCATCGACCTCGAGTCCGAGTTCGACCTGATGCGTCTCGAACGCCATATGGCCAAACTGGAGCGAGAAGACCGGCGCCTGGTGGCCGAGATAGACGCCCTGAAAGCGCGAACCGAACCACCGACGTTCGCGGCCCCTTCCGACTATGCGGTCCTCCCGGAGACGGGTCTGACGCGGTGGTGGCGTACGCTGGCGACCGCGGGCAGGATCTTCTGGTTGAAGGCACGACGAGAGAGGCTCGTGGAGGAGTGGCAGCGATGCTCCGTTATCGCGGGCGACATCAGATTCGGGTTACGCGTCACGGGGGCAAAGGTCCCTCGGCAGTGAGGACTCTCAGCGCCGGGAGAGGACCATCTGCGTACACCTGAAGAGGGCTATGGGTTTGCCGCTCTCTTCGCCTGAGACCGTCGCGTCCCACACCTGCGTCGTGCGGCCGCCGTGGACGAGCCTCGCCTCGCACGCGATCGCGCCCTCACGTTTGGTCCCGACGAAGTTGCTCTTTAACTCTATCGTCGTGAAGCCCTGCGCCCCTTCTGGCAGGCTCACGAAGGTCCCGTAGCCGCACGAGGTGTCGGCGAGGGCGACCACCGTCGCGGCGTGCAGGTAACCGTTCGGCGCCATCAGCTCGTCGCGGAGATCGAGGCGGCTGACGATGCTCCCTTTCTCAGCCTCCACTATCTCAATCCCGATGAGACCGGGTAGGGTTCCTGTGCCGCGCTCGTTTAACTCGTCGAGAATAGACATCTATAGCGCCTCCAGGGTCGGTGTCACGGCTGCGGGGATTATCCCAGAGACGTCTGCCCGCGGTGGATATCGGTGCTTGAGATCCACACTCAGGCGGTAGAATCTACGGGTGAGCGAAAGCATCAAGACCAGATCCCTCAGGGCCCCGCGCAGGGTCCGCGCCTACCTGGCGGCGAACGGCGGGCGCCCCGCGCTCCTGCTCGCTGCGAACGAGGAGGCTGCTGAGCGCTACGCCCGTGAGGCCGCCGTCTTTACGGAGGGCCCCGTCGTCCACCTGCCCTCCCGCGGCGTCCCTTACGGGGACGTCTTCGACCCCGCGGCGACCCGCGTCGGGCGCCGGCAGAGGGCGCTGCACGCTTTAGGCGCGGCCCGTGTCGTCGTTGCGGGACCGCTGGCTGTCATGGAGCGGACGCCCCTCTACGAGCCGATGGAGCTCGCCGCGGAGACCGAGATAGAGCTCGACGCGACGCTCGAGCGGCTGGTCGTCCTCGGCTACGAGCGGGTGGACAGGGTCTCGAGGCCGGGCGAGTTCGCGGTGCGCGGTGGGATCGTCGACGTCTTTCCGAGCACCCGCCGATCTCCCGTTCGGGTGGAGTGGTGGGGGGATGAGATCGAGAGCGTCCGCGCCGTCTCTTTGGCGACCCAGCGCGTCGTACGCGAGCTGGAGGCCGTAACGATCTACGCGGCCCGTGAGGGCGACCTCGCATGCCTCGCTGCCACGGACGATGATCTTCCTGAGGAGGCCCGCCGCGGCGTGCGTATCCCCGGCCTCGACCGCCTTCTGCTCGGCCTGAACCCCGTCTCGCCGCGCGCCCTGCTCCCCGAGAGCGTGGAGATCTGGCGCGAGGACCCCCAGGAGGACATCCCGGAAGACGTAGACGGGCTCGTCCCCGACCTCTACGACACGGGGATGCCCGAGCCGGACGTCGAGTTCTCGCTCGGCGAGGAGGGGGAGGCCGTCTCCGCCCCGCCGGTCGCCGCGTTCGCCGACACCCTGAGGGAGGCCGCCCGCAGGCTCGACTCGCTGGTCGAGGACGGGCTCGCGGTCTTCGTCGCCTGCTCCTCAGGCGGGGAGGCCAGGCGGACGGTCTACGCGTTCGGGGAGATCAATCGTCATGTGAGCGAGGCCGAGAGGGTGGACGCCTCCCTACCACCCGGCCTCTACGCCGTGCCCGGCGAGGTCGAGGAGGGGTTCACCTACCCCGACGGGGGCGTTGCAGTAGTCCGCAGGGACTCGCTGCTCGGCCGCAGGCGCGAGGCGCGCCGTCGCACGGGTGGCCGGTCCCTCGCCTCCTTCGCTGACCTGAAGGTTGGGGACCTGGTCGTACACGCCACGCAGGGCATAGGGCGCTTCGAGGGCCTCGTCGCCCAGGAGGTCCTCGGTGCCACCCGCGACTACATGCAGGTGAGCTACCGCGGGGGCGACACGCTCTTCGTGCCCTACGAGCAGATGGAGCTTTTGCACAAGTACGTCGGTGGGGACGGGACTCGCCTCGACAAGCTCGGTGGCACGACGTGGGTGCAGGTTACGGACAGGGTCAGAAAGAGGGTCAAGGCGCTCGCTGGCGAGCTGCTGCGGCTGCACGCTGCGAGGGCCGCGGCCCCAGGCTTCGCCTTCCCCGAGGACGGCGAGTGGGAGAGGGAGCTCGAGGAGGGCTTTCCCTACCAGGAGACACCCGATCAGGAGGCGGCGATCTCCGCCGTCAAGACGGATATGCAGAGGCCGCACCCGATGGACCGGCTCGTGTGCGGGGACGTCGGCTTCGGCAAGACGGAGGTCTCCGTGCGGGCAGCCTTCAAGGCTGCGCTCGCAGGCAAGCAGACCATGATGCTCGCCCCGACGACGATCCTCGTACAGCAGCACGAGCGGACCTTCAAGGAGAGGCTCGGCTCCTACGCCGTCAGGGTCGAGAGCCTCTCGCGCTTCACAGCGCCGGCCGACAGAAAGAGGATCCTCGCCGACTTCCAGGCTGGAGAGGTCGACGTTCTCATAGGTACTCACGCGCTGCTTGGCTCCGAGGTCAGGCCCAAAGACCTCGGGCTCGTCGTCGTCGATGAGGAGCAGCGCTTCGGGGTCAGGCACAAGGAGCGCATCAAGGAGTTCAAGACCTCGGTTGACGTCCTCACGCTGACGGCGACCCCGATCCCACGCACGATGCAGATGGGGCTCGCCTCTTTGCGCGACATAAGCGTGATCGAGACTCCGCCCGCAGGACGCCGCAGCATCCTCACGCACGTCGGCCCTTACGACGATGACCTCGTAAAGCACGCCATCGAGAGGGAGGTCGCCCGTGGGGGACAGAGCTTCTTCGTCCACAATCGCGTCGAGAGCATAGACGAGGTAGCCGAGAGGCTGGGCGAGCTCCTGCCCGGCGTACGCTTCGTGACGGCGCACGGGCAGATGCCGGAGCGGGCGCTGGAAGGGGTGATGCAGCACTTCCTCGACGGGCAGGCGGACGTGCTCGTAACGACCACCATCGTCGAGAGCGGGCTCGACGTCGCCACGGCGAACACCCTGATCGTTGACCGTTCGGATACGATGGGACTGGCCCAGCTCTACCAGCTGAGGGGCAGGATCGGACGCTCCACGGAGCAGGCGTACGCATACCTCTTCGCCCCATTAGGGGCGACCGTCGAGTCGCAGAAGCGCCTCGAAGCATTGATGGACTTCACGGAGCTTGGTAGCGGGTTCGCCATCGCCATGCGGGACCTGGAGATCCGGGGCGCCGGTAATCTGCTCGGCGCGGAGCAGTCGGGGCACATCGCGGCCGTCGGTTTCGAGATGTACCTGAATCTTCTGGAAGAAGCCGTCGCAGCCGCCAAGGGTGAGCCGCCCGAGCGCCGCGAGGAGCGGCCCGTAATCGTGGAGCTCACGCTCGACGCGTATCTGCCGCCGGAGTACGTCATGGATGAGATCGAACGCGTCGACCTCTACCGCAGGGCCTCGGGACTCGGCTCTCTGGCCGAGGTGGAGGATCTGGCCGAGGAACTGGTCGACCGCTTCGGGGAGCTACCCGAGCCCGCCAGGAACCTGCTCGGCCTCTCGCGCATCAAGCTCCTCGCGCGCGAGGTAGGGGCCAGCTCCGTGACCTACCGTTCTGGAAACCTCACGATCACCGGCGTCACGGCGGGTCCCGCCGCCCCCGCGCTCATCAGGAGGGCAACAGGGGGCACGGTCACCACGAGGACGGGCAGGACATCGGTCCGCGCGCCCGAGATGGAACCCCTCACGCTCGCGGAGGAGTCGCTGCGGGCGCTCCTCAGGTCCGGCTGATGGGGCCGAATCTATAATCCTGCGTGCTATAATCGCGAGCGGTCTTATGGCATTCAAACAGCGAGGTTCTTCGTCGTCTTGAGCAAGCTTTTCGTAAACAGGATGTTGTTCGTCTCGTTGCTCCTCGGGGTAGCGCTGCTCGTCGCTTCAGGTTGCAAGGCGGCCGAGCCCACCGCCAACGTCGACTCCCAGGCCAAGAAGATCGCGACCTTCAAGGGTGGTGACGTAACGCAGGGGGAGCTGGATGAGTTCGCCAAGCAGAGCGGTTTCGGCAGTCTCTCCAAAGACGATCCGCAGTATAAGGCAGCCATACAGCAGATCATGCCCCAGCTCGTCGGTATCGAGATAGCCAAGGCTTATGCCAAGGAGCACAACATAACGGTCTCGGACAAAGAGGTCGACCAGGAGATCGCGAAGATCAAAAAGCAGGTCGGCGACCAGGCACGCTCGTCGGGACAGAACCTGAGCGACCAGAAGGCCTACGAGCAGGCACTCAAACAGAACAACATCACGGAAGACCAGCTGCGCAAGGACATCCGCGACAACCTGCCGGTCCAGAAGGTACAGGAGAAGGTGGCGGGCGACGCGGAGCCTACCCAGGAAGAGATCCAGAAGTACTACGACCAGAATAAAGAGGCCCAGTTCACGACCCCCGAGCAACGCTGCGTCAGGCACATCCTGTTCAACAAGGATCAGAAGCAGAAGGCCGAGGACGTAAAGCAGCAGCTCGAGAACGGCGCGGACTTCGCGAAGCTCGCGAAGCAGTACTCGCAGGACCCTGGCAGCGCCGCGAAGGGCGGAGACCTCGGTTGCCTCGGCAAGGGCGAGACCGTCCCCGACTTCGAGAAGGCGGCCTTCGGGGCCGAGAAGGGTGAGATCGTAGGCCCCGTCCAGACCCAGTTCGGCTACCACATACTCCAGGTCACCGACATAAAGCCCAAGCACACCCGCTCTCTGAGCGAGGCAGAGTCGCAGATAAGGTCCCAGCTCTCCACCCAGAAGCAGTCCGAGGCGTTCAGCAAGTGGGTGGAGGAGCAGAAAAAGAAGCGCGACGTCAAGTACCTGAAGGGCTACGACCCGTCCGGTCAGGGCTAGAGAACCAAGGATCTTGCGGTGGCGCCACGCGGCGCGCGGGCGTAAAGTGTAAATTTATAAAGTTACAAAAGTACATACTGGCGTCTGATAGCGGCAAGGGAGGATAACTGCTGATGACGGAGATCGTCGCGGTCCACGGGCGTGAGATCCTGGACTCCAGGGGGAATCCGACGGTCGAGGTGGAGCTGGCCACGGTGAGCGGCTTCGTAGGCCGGGCCTCGGTCCCCTCGGGCGCCTCGACGGGCCAGAACGAGGCCGTCGAACTCAGGGATGGTGACGAGGATCGCTACGGCGGCAAGGGCGTGCTCAACGCCGCCGGGAACGTGGACACCGAGCTCGCGCAGGTCGTCGTCGGGCTCGACGCCGCAGACCAGCGCACCCTCGACCTCGCCATGATCGAGGCTGACGGCACCGAGAACAAGGGCCGCCTCGGGGCGAACGCGATCCTCGGCGTCTCTCTGGCCGCGGCGAAGGCGGCCGCCGAGGCCTCGGCGCTCCCTCTCTACCGGTACCTCGGCGGGGCCGGGGCTTACACCCTTCCCGTACCCTGCGCCAACATAATGAACGGCGGCGCCCACGCGGCGAACAACGTGGACTTCCAGGAGTTCATGATCGTGCCCGTGGGCTTCGATACCTACGCAGAGGCGCTCAGGTCCGTCGCCGAGGTCTACCAGGGGCTCAAGAAGCTCCTCGCCGAGCGGGGGCTCTCCGGCGGCATCGGCGACGAGGGCGGCTTCGCCCCCGACCTGGAGAGCAACGGCGCGGCACTCGGGCTCATCTCCGAGGCCATAGAGAGGAGCGGGTACTCTTTAGGGGACCAGATTGCCTTCGCCCTCGACCCGGCGGCCTCCGAGTTCTACGAGAACGGCGAGTACGATCTGGCCGGCGAGGGTAAGAAACTCTCCCGTGAGGAGATGGTGGACTACTACGTGGGCCTCTGCGACGAATATCCCATTCTCAGCATCGAGGACGGCCTCGCCGAGGACGACTGGGAGGGGTGGGCCATGATCACCGAGAGGCTGGGAGAGAGGGTCCAGCTCGTCGGCGACGACCTCTTCGTCACCAACCCCAAGATACTAGCACGTGGTATAGACGACGGCATAGGAAACTCCATCCTCATAAAGGTCAACCAGATCGGCACGCTTACAGAGACCTTCGAGACAATGGAGCTCGCGCACAAGTCAGGCTACACTACGATGGTCAGCCACCGCAGCGGGGAGACCGAAGACGCGACGATCTCGGACCTTGCGGTGGCCGTTAACGCGGGACAGATCAAGACCGGCGCGCCGGCCCGCGGCGAGCGCGTCGCCAAGTACAACCAGCTCCTGCGCATAGAGGAGGCCCTGGGAAGCTCGGCCTTCTATCCGGGCAGGGCTGCTTTCAACCCGAGGGTGAAGCCCGGAAGAGGGAGTTGACGTTGCGCAAGACGAAGATAGTCGCGACCCTCGGGCCTGCCACCTCCTCCGAGGAGGCCATCGGGAACCTCGTCAGGGCCGGGGTGGACGTGACGAGGTTCAACTTCTCCCACGGCGAGCACAGCGTGCACCTCAAGAACGCCGAGATCGTGCGCGGCACGGCGAAGGAGCTCGGGCGAAACGTCGCCATATTGCAGGACGTTCAGGGACCCAAGATCCGGACCGGCGACGTCGAGAGTGGGACGGAGCTGGTAGAGGGCAGCAGGGTCGTGCTGGCTCCTGGGGACTTCGTGGGGGACGCGAGCCGGCTCTCGACCTCATACGAGAAGCTGGCCGACGACGTCCGTCCCGGCCACCGGCTGCTCATAGACGACGGCCTCATCGGGTTGCGGGTGGAGAGCGTCGAGGACGGCGAGGTCGTCTGCGAAGTCCTCGAAGGCGGTCCCGTCTCCTCCCACAAGGGGCTCAACTTCCCCGACTCTACCCTCTCCATAAGGGGTCTCACGCCCAAGGACGTCGAGGACCTGCGCTTCGGGATGGAGGAACTCCACCCCGACTGGGTGGCGATGTCCTTCGTGCGCACGGCGGACGAGGTCAGGGAGGTCAAGGAGCGGATCAGGGAGTTCGGCGGCAATGCCCCCGTCATCTCCAAGATCGAGAAGCACGAGGCCATAGACAACATCGAGGAGATCATCCAGGCCTCTGACGGCATCATGGTCGCGCGGGGGGATCTCGCCGTCGAGCTTTCGGCGGAGAGGGTCCCGATAGAGCAGAAGCGCATGGTTGCGCGTTGCAGGCGCCTCGGGAAGCCGATCATCGTCGCCACCCAGATGCTCGACTCCATGATCCGTAACCCCCGCCCGACGCGCGCCGAGGTCTCAGACGTTGCGAACGCCATCTTCGATCGGGCCGACGCCGTGATGCTCTCGGGGGAGACGGCCGTCGGGCGCTACGCGATGCAGAGCGTCGAGGTAATGGAGAGGATCTGCCGGACGGCGGAGGCGGCGATCAACTACGGGCGGGACATCCCGGCCTCCGCCTCCTGGGGGAGGGGCGACCGCTACGACGCCGTCACCCACGCCGCCTGCGAGCTCGCAGAAGACCTCCAGGCCGAAGCTATACTGACCTCGACCCAGACGGGCCTCTCATGCATAAGGGTCGCCCGCTTCAGGCCGCCGAACAAGATCCTGGCCATAAGCCCCATCGAGAGCACGGTCAGGATGCTCGCGCTGGTCTGGGGGGTCATCTCCATCCACGGGGACCAGGCCGGTTCCCTGGAAGACCGATTCAGGGACGCTATCGAGGCGGCCAGGGAGGTTGGACACCTCAAGGACGGAGATGAGGTCATCTTGACCGGAGGTACCGCGGGGTCCGTCCCCGGCTCGACGAACGTCGTCGAAGTCTCCACCGTCGGCGAGGACCGTTAGAAGGAGCATGGTGTAACCGAGGTGAGCGTATCCAGGAGACTGAGGCCGCTTGTGGTCGTGCTGTATGCGGCCTTCATCGGCCTCCTCCTCGCCTCCTACGTACCACCCTTGCAGGACATACTGCAGAACCGTGCCGAGATCCCCGTCCTCGAACAGAAGCTCCAGAAGGCCCAGACGCAGAACACCGCGAGGGAACGCCTCATAAAGGAGCTGAATACCCCCGCAGGCATCGAGCGGGCCGCCCGCGAACGCTACGGTATGATCCGACCCGGCGATAAGGTGTACATCATTCCGAAGGAATAGGTTTCGGGCATCAGTCGTCAGGGACCACATGAGACGTAATCACGTATGACAACGCCGCCGAGCATGACCGAGTTTCGCCCGGCTGCGGGGTGCCGTCAGCCAAGAACCTGAGGCCTGTAGCCTGATGCCTGATATCTCAAGAGATCACAGAGCCGTCGCCCGCCAGCTCGGGCGCGAGCCGCGACCTTTCCGCGTCGCGGCCCGCTGTCCCTTCGGCCTGCCCAGCGTCATAGAGAACGAGCACACGCGAGAGATGCCGACGAGCTTCTGGGTGGTCTGCCCGAGCCTCGTCGCCGCCATCTCTCGCGTCGAGTCGACCGGCGGCGTCAGCGAGGCCAGGGAGGCCGTCGGCGAATCGGCGGTCGAGGAAATCCACGAGGAGCACCGCTCCCGCTACGGGAACCGCGTCGCGGGTGTCCGCGCCGAGGCCACAGGAAGCGTCAAATGCCTGCACGCCTTCACGGCCCTGCACCTCTCGGGAACCATCCCGAACCCCGTAGCAGAATGGACCCTAAAACGCCTCGAAACCCCCTACCCCGCGGACGCCTGCTGCACCGCAGAGGCCATAGATACCTAGCTGTTATACTCCCGAGCGGACCGCGGGGGCGTAGCCCAATCGGCAGAGGCAGAGGACTTAAAATCCTTCCAGTGTGGGTTCGAGTCCCACCGCCCCTACTAGATCAAGAAGCTAGTTTTGCAGGATTAACACGGACACAAGAGAGAAGATCGCGTATAGTCCCGGCCTTAACTACACCAATGGGTACACCAACGCACCGCTATATAGCTTCGTCCATCACGTTTGCCGCTTGGTCGCCCATGCCCGGCAGTATGTGGGAGTAGGTGTTCAGGGTGATTGATAATGGTGGCGTGGCCGGGGAGTTCCTGGACGATCTTGCGATGCACGCTCATGCCGAGAAGGAGTGTGGCGCAGATGTGACGGAGACCGTGGAAGCGGGTCTTCTCTGGCAACCCGGCCCGCTTGAGGAGCCTCTTAAATGGGCCGCCCCTCAGTGACCAAGCCTGCATGGGTTGGCCCGCGTGGCCCGGGAAGATGAGGCTGTGATCCTGCCACAGCGTGCCAAGACGCAGCCGCTCCTCGTTGTGGGCGGCCTTGTGGCGCTTGAGGGCCTCAATGGCCCGGGCGGTCAACTTGATGCTCCGACCATAATCGTTCCCCGGTAGTTCGTAGGTAGGGCCGTCTTTGCTTATGGAGAGGGATCGTCGCACGGCGAGCTTGCCAGTGTCGAGATCCAAGTCCTCCCACTTCAGGCCCAAGAGCTCACCTTCCCTCATTCGCGCCGTGACGGCCACGACGTAGAGTGCCCCTAGGCGATCCTTGCGGGCGGCGTTGAGCAGCGTCCGTGCCTGTTCCGCGTTCAGCGATCGTATCTCCTTTTGACGGGGCGCATTCACAGCCCTCGTGACGTTGTGGGGTATGCCCCCTTGGGTTGAGCAAGGCGTAGGCGTCGTCGATGAGGAAAAACAAGACCATGATCGCCTCTTCCAGGGAAGCGAGGGTGAGAGTATGCTGCGGATGGGCCATCCGAGGTACTTTTCACCGGGGAGTCGGATGACCTTCTATGTACCGTCAATCCATGCAAAATACACCTAGTATCCCATCGCTCGGCGTCACAAAACGCTGAAAACCAGAGCGAGCTACTAAACGAACTCGCACACAGGGTCGAGTGGCTTTGTAGGAGCTGCCCTGATGACCTGCGCGGGGCAACAGCTCACGATGAGCTTGTGGATTTGAGACCGAGTTTGCAAGAGGCTATCGAGGCACTTGAGGATATTAAGGAGCGAAGAGGTCTCACCGAGGAGGAGCTTGCTTGGCAGCGTGTTTTCAAGTTGCTCCTTGATGCGAGCAGATAAACTTACTCACATAGACTCAAGCTCCGTCATCTCAGCGAAGATGACCTAGCCTTACCCCTCCGGTGAGCTACGCGGTAGAAGCCTATGGAGCCCGAGCCGCTCACCACAAGCCGGACACTCACGGACCCGTTCATCGTAGCTGTCGCTCGTCGACTCACCATCGAAGAAGGCTATAGTGCACAACTGCTCGCCTGCATCGAGTAGCAATACGGTGATGGCATGGCTGCACACACAACGCCGCGCTACCAGCTCCTCAAACATCCTTTGCCTCCCTGCTGGCATCGGCTCAGGCACTATGATAGTTTGAGTAGTGGCCCAGCACATCCGCCAAGTGGCCCATTTTTGCGCACGTCCCTCAATTATTATTAGAGAAATCAGCAAGACGATACGGGAACGAATGAGGAGGACCCTGGCCACTGCAGCGCTCAGTTCCGGAGCGCCGCCTCTACCACCGAGTGTGCTGTGGCCAGACGATGCCGTCGAGCTGCCTACTCAAGAGAGGTAAGCCAGTAGTTAGCGTCTCGCTTCAAGGCTGCCAGCCCCCCGACCAGCGTTGAGAGGTCGGGTGCTATGTCCCTGGTAACGTCCATCGAGTATTGCGGCCCCACTACGAACCGAACATCCTACGCCCCCAGGACAGAGACTGCTCCCGCCGCACGGCCGCGGCTATCTCGCGCTGACTCTCTACTTGGCGCTGGCACGCCAGTTCGGCGATCGCCGTACGCCGCCTCTCCAGTTCCTCTAGGGGCTGGCGGCGCTCCTCACTCATGAACGCGAGACGGTCTCGCTGCTCACGCAATATCTCCAGCCGCTCGTCACACTTTGCGCCTCTCTGCGCGTGCTCTGCAAAATTCGCAAGACAATGAAAAGGATGGCCACACTCACGGCTAAGGAGCCTGCCGCCAAGAGAACGGCTAGCACACCGAGGCTCACCTGAACACCCTTCGCCACCAGGGCCCCTGTACGCTCTCCAGAGTCCCCGCAGAGGTCCGGGTCTCTGGCCTCCTCTCTAGTTTCGCTCCCATGCAGGCATAGTAGAGCCTTCGGAGACCGCGTGCAGGCTGTCAGATGCGCTAGGAACGACCGAGCCGTGGTCCTACCGGACTCCGGCCCATCGCTATCAGGGGCCAAAAAGTCGGCCGTCCAGCTCTAATGCAACTCCCGGCCCCGCACTCCTGTCTGTATGTTAAAGGGGTGAAAACTAGGAGTTAGAGGTCCGCCAAACGTTTGTTAAAAACGGAACAAGTAGGGGCCAAGTCCCGAAGTTTCTGTAATTTCCTCCAGGAAGCCGCATCCTTCTCCCATCGCTCCACACATCACCCCCTCAGCATCGCAATCCGCCCATGCTGCTCGCGCAGCTCCTCCATGTCCAGGTAGCGCCTGCCCGTCACCCACACCTTCGACACCTCGACCGCCAACGTGCTTACCAACCTCAAGCTATGCAGCGTCGCAGCACCAACACCGCGCTTACTCCCACGAGACCCAGCGTCAATGGGATAACGAGCAACACCACAGGTGGCAATCCGCCGCTTGAGGGCAATGATTTAAAGGTAGTGTTGGCGGAGCTTTGAGGGAGATCAGCGCAAGAGATGCCAGGAGGGACGCCCTGCCCTTCTTTGACCTTGGCGTGCACGAGAATGAAGCGATGCTGGTCCTTTCCAAGGAGTTCGTCCAAGTTAACGTCTTTGATAGTCGTGGTAGCAGATCCCGTACCGTCCTCTTTGGCCACGATGGTTTTCAAGGGTATCGTAACCGGCGGCATTTTACCGGCTTGAACATCTGCGCAGGTGCCCCCTCCGTGGAAGTGGTTGATGTGCTCGACCCCCGCCTCTGGCAGGCCCTGCACGCTCACGTTGACCTGCACGCCATCCTTGACGTCCGAGAGGGTGGCCGTGCCGCTTACCCCGGAGTCGCGTATCGGCGCGAGATGGAGCTCTACGCTCTTTGCGTCCTGGGCGAAGGCGCTTTCGCCCAGAAATAGGGATGCCAATAACACTGTGACCAAGACGACCCCGGCGAATCGTATCGGTTGACACACGATCCTCTCCTCTCGATACCCGTTCACCTTTATATTCACTATGAGCCTCCGTAGACTCTTCGAGCTACAACGATTGGCTAACTCTTTTCACCCCTTCGATCGTCTTGTAGTCTCGGCTGAGCATCTCATTAGATTTCTTCAAGTACGCAGCGGCCTGACTAACATGACGGTCATACTCTTCAAATCCGGACTGGGTGGCAACAGTGGGATCGTCAGCAAACGTGTAAGCCAATTGGGCGCTTTCGTGTAGCTCATTAACGGCAAGACGGAACACCTTGTACTGCTCTTTATACTTCTGTGGTGGATTTAGGTTGTCGACATGGTCGGTCAACTCTTGGAGGGTGGCTTGGTTAGCCTGCATCTTTCCGATATCATCGGCGGTGAGGGCGTCGTAATGCAGAAGTTTGTCGTGGCTGTCCAAGAACGTCTTTACGGAATCGCTTTGTATGTCGCCAACCCTATTAACATATGTGGTTTGCGCTTGCTGAGGAGCAGCTTTTGCTTGCTCAACATCCGCTTGTTGACGATGCGGGGCATTGCCTTGCTGACCAGACGGGCTGAGTTCTTTGTGTCCAGGCTCTTCCTTTGTGAGCGAGCTTAGATCGCCTTGCATGAGGAGGGCCGTCATGGCGCCTACGCCTGCAGCCAGAAGGAACGCCAAGGTTGCTGTCACTGCGTACACTAGTAACCTCTGGAGGAACGAGCGCTGCTGCCACCACTTGATCATGATCGGTGGGATCTCTGGTATCGCTTCGTAGTCATCGTGCGGCCCTAGATTCTCCTTAAAACGCAAAACCGGCCACCGGGGTCATAATGACCTACGGTAGCCGGTTGCACCACTAACTCCCTCCGCCCCGGGTGCCCAAGCTTGGAGCGGAAATCTTAGCCTCTACCCATCTACATCCTGTAGCGGTGACAGGATAGACACATACAGCATTTCGTGCAAGTCGGAATTCGCCTCGGACTGCCGTGGATCGAAGTACATGAGGGTGCTCGAGTCCACCGCCCGGTTACGTAACGCACGGAGTATAACCTGCGGAGTGACAGAGTACGTCTGCCAGATAGCTCATTGTAAGAGGCCAGGTGACTACTTTTCTCCATGCAAGAACGCTTGAGGAATTTGGCCAAGGACTTCAGAGGAAGCCTCATTCAGACAAAGTCCAGAGAATCCAACATCAAGGCAAGCTGGAGAGCACGCTCTGAGCGCCTACAAACTAGCCTAGAGCCGACTCCAGCCCGGAAACCCCTCCGGCAGGTCCGGCATGATTCGTACTTTTCGGTATACGTAACCATCCGGGAGCAGGGTATCTGCTGGAGATCTCTCTGGTAATGGTGTGGAGAAACTGTGTGAAAAGCCTCGGAGGCGACTACAGCGTCGTAGCCCTAGAGACCAACGAGAAAACTCTTTGCGGTCCTCTCCGCCCTCCTTATAGAGGCCAAATCCACGCTAGCTTCCGGACATCTTCAGAAGATGTGTTCTCCGACGTTCGTGAGTGACAACAGGGAAGTGCTACCAAATACAGGTGCGTCGTGGAGGCCTTGATTCCGCCTTCCTCTCCCACAACGTCATAGCGTTGCCGAATAGCAAACAACTACTGCCATCGCGACCAGCAGGATGTATCCACTCACTCGAACGTAAACGGAAGGCAGCCCTCCCCGGGGAGAGTCATCAGCAAAGGCGTCGAGGTCTAGCCTGCGCTCTATGTGGTGAACCTCCGCGGGTTGTGAGCGACCTGATGTGATGGGCGTTTCCCCTATGTTCAGTGGTGCTGGGTAGCACACATTACCCAGCACCAGAGATGTAACGATCCAAGCGTAACCTGTGGCGAGGAAGGACGCATCTACCATGTGGCACATATTGAAGGTTATTCACCCAAGTGCCTAGAGCTGGGTCTTCTCAGAGATTGCGACGTTGAAGGCGGCTCCGTCGGGCATCGGCCCATCGTCTCGGTTGTAGATCGCCCACTTCTTTAGATCTTTGTCGTACAGGACGCCTATCGGGTGGTTGTTGTAGATTCCCCTCTTGCCCCCAGGATTCCAGTTCTGGGTGACCGAGAGTACAGCGTCCGGGTTGCCGTTGGTCAGAGGGTCATCTAGGTAGGTCGTGTTGCCCACGGTGTTGATGAGCTCGGCATGGTGAACGAAACTCTCCGAAGCTGGCGGCACGATCACCTTGAAGGTAGCCCCGCGGGGTACAGCAGCTCGATCCTGGTTGAAGATTGCCCACTTCTTGGCCACAGTCTCGTACCAGACACCAATGTTGTGTTTGTAGGTGGTACCGCTGGTACTCCCCCGATCCGAGATCGGTCTGACGAGGACGATAGCGTTCGGGTCACGGTTAATGCTCGGGTTGCTGAGATAAGTGTAGTCGCCGCGGCTGTTCTCGTCCGTAGCCTTGTGAACGAAGGAAGCCTCCTGGGCGGGCTTTCGAGGGTTGGCTGTCTTGGTATGGTTGGTCGCCTCGATCCCGGTATCTTCTAAGGTCTTCTTGGTAATGCTGGTCGTCTCCAATACAGTGTCTTCGAATGTTCTGGATTCCGCGGAGCTAGTAGAGGTAGACACATCTCGCTGAGGCTCCCGGCCGAGCATGAGCGCCGCCACCGCGCCTACACCGACCGCCACAAAGAACACCAGGAGCATAGCCGCAAAGTAGATCAAGTACCTTGACGGAGCCGGAAGCCCCTTTATCCGGTCTCTCACGGCTGGGAAAGACAGATAGACCTAGCGGTATTGCGCAGTGGCACAAGGAACCTCGCTCGCTACCTAGCAGACGACAAAAGCATCATACTTCGACACATACCAATTCACCCGAGTGCGTGGAAGTTTCATTCCGCGAACTTCGCGTTAAGCGGGCTCCGGTGACGGTCGCTAGTCGGGGGCTCCCCGTAGCCGCCTACGTGCCTGTAATGGTGTAGTACGGGTACATATAGCTGTCAGGATCGGAGCTGTGCGGTAGTCCCCTAGCATGCCCCATCTCGTGGGCTATGACCATCTGGCGGTCGTGGGGCCCCGCTCCGTAGTCCGCCAAGAGGCAGTCGTCGACGTAGACGGCGCCGTAGACCGTATCGTAGCCGTCGTAATACCAGCTGTAATAGGCCAAGTAGCCTGTCCCCGAGTAGCAGACGCTGTAGACGGGCACGTATCCGTCGGTGTCTGCCATGACCTCCCCGGAGGAAGCGGAGGCCCTATCGGCCATCACCGCCGCCATTGCCAAAGCCACCAGCAGACCAACCAACCACATCCTGACCGACCTGGGCGCCAGCCCGCGGAGCCCGGAGCCCATCATTGCGAACCTTCTGTCCAAGAGGACCACCCCCTTCCTCGTCGTGGATCTGGATCTATCCAGAGCACCTTCCGAGCGACTTTGTAACCTACGCTACCCTAAGCGCGGACGATACGCAAGGTTTCGAACTGGTCAAGGGAGCGCAAACCGATGTATTGTGTCGGTTGATGGGCAGCACCCCAAGGCCGTGATACCGAAACGTCTTATTCACCAGAGTGTATGGAAGCCGAATTTTGCGAAGTCCACACCTTGTATCACCCCGGTGCAACACCCATGAATGCGTGCTTACCACCAATCTCCCTGGGAGGGAACTGCTCGTCTGTGGTGTGCTTGGCCCATCGGACTGGGACTAATGACATACTCTTGGCGGTTCCTAGGCAGTAGTTCCGCAAAATGGGCCACCTGGCTGATGTGCTTCTCCACACCGCAGATTACGCTTTCTTCACTTCGTAACGGAGCGGGGGTCTGACACCCTTCTTTCCTCCGTCTCACGAAAGAAGGGTGATGGGGATGAGAAAGACAAAGCTGCTATTGGCTTCTATGACCTTAGCTTTGCTGCTCGCATGCGGGGTGGCCCTCGCCGCTCAGGTAGAGATGGGCTACAGGGACTTCCAGTACAACAAGAATGCCCCTACCCCCACGAGTACCAAGCCCCAGAGCAAGCTGTGGTACACCGCAGACGGTACCTGGTGGGGCGTGCTGTTCAACAAGAGCACCAACCGCTACGACATCTACCGCTTCGACAAGGCGACTCAGAGCTGGTCTGACACCGGCACCGTAGTGGACGCACGGGGCCGTACCAGGTCCGACACCTTGTGGAACGGCACCAACCTTTACGTGGCCACCTCCGCCATCGACACCACGACCACAGACCAGAACGCTTACCTGAGGCGATATAGCTACGACCCCGCCACGAATACCTACACGATGGACACAGGCTTCCCTGCGGTCATCGGCAATGGACCGATGGAGGCGCTGAACTTCGACCAGGACTCTACGGGTCTGCTGTGGGCGACCTACACCCAGCCGAATGCTCAGGGGGTCACCCAGCTTTACGTTACCCACTCACAGGCTGGCAACGACGCCAGCTGGGCTACACCGTTCGTTCCGCCGGTCACGGGACCGACCGTAAAGGCGGACGACATCTCGGCCGTCGTCGCCTTCGACCTTAACACGGAGGCCCCGAAGATCGGGCTCGTGTGGTCCAACCAGCCCGCCAGCGTCATGTACTTCTCCTCCCACACCGACGGAGCCCCTGACACATCGTGGTCGCCCAGCATACCGGTGATCCAGGGCAAGAAGAGCGCCGACGATCACATTAACCTCAAATCGCTCCAGACCGACCCTTCGGGCAGGATCTTCGTCGCCGCCAAGACCTCCTTCGGCGACCTGTCGAATGCCTCCCCTGACGCTACCCAGATCTACCTGGCGGTGTTGGGACAGAACGGCGCCTTCTCCAGGTACACGGTTAGCCGGGTCCAGGACGATCAGACCCGTCCCATCGTGCTCATCGACACCACGCACCGCCAGCTCTACGTGTTCGCTGCTGGGCCCAACACGACCAAGTTCCTCAACGAGCCCAAGGCCATCTACTACAAGCAGACATCCCTGGACAACATCTCCTTCCCAGACGGGGAGGGCACGCCGTTCATAAAGAGTTCGCTTGACACTGCTATAGACAACCCCACCTCCACCAAGCAGAACGTCAACGCGAGCAGCGGGCTCCTGGTCGAGGCCCAGAACAGCGCCACCCACTATTACCTGCACAACTTCTTGGACCTTAACTACTGACGAGACGCTCCTTACTGGACGAGGCACACAACAAGGCATCGACCCTTACCTTCATGCCCTGATTCACCCGAGTGCGTAGAAGAGGCCAGCCTGCTGAAAACCCCCTTGGTGTCCACTTTCGTCCCAGATTGGTCACCAACTACGCCGGTTTTGAGTTGTTTCGAGCCCGACCTGTGAGCGTAACCAGCTCAAGGCCGACTTTTTCAACAGGCTGGCCTCTTCTCGGAACTTCGCCTGTACGGAGAGCTCTTCGAATTTCGCAATCGCAAGCAACGGCAAAGATAGTTCATTTGTGGAATGCTCGATGCACCAACTAGTATCTCCTCCAGCTGCCAACCACCAGCAATTGTGGATTTCAGAAAAGGTCAGCCACAGTGCTTCAAGAACATCTGCTGCTTGTGTTTGTATGTACAATGGCGTCGCGAAAAGGCAACCCTGCTGCGAGGCAGGCGCGCAAAGCCTACGGGTCTCCTGAATAGGAGACGGCCGGGCTGCCGAAAGGAGGGGACTATACACACAGAGTTAAACATCCCAGCGCCACTAGGGCGCTCCAGAAGCAACGTAGGTTCGACACCTCAGGGTAGACGGGGCCGATAACAGGCTTCTAGCAAGGTTCGAATAGTACGTCTCTATCGAGCTGGCCGGAATTAACCGCGCGACCTGGGGAGGGGGGAACATGAATATCCGGAAGTATGCCCAAGAATATCTTCCTGGCCCTGATGAGGGCGTCCAGGCTATAGGAATCAAACCGACCTATGGCGCCCGGCCAACCCGGGCTTTCGAACATCTAACTAACCGCGTCAGGATACTGGCCGGGCGACTCGTAGTCATCATGCTTGCCTTGCTGATCAGCCTCCTGGTCTCAAGCACGGCGTTCGGCGGTACGGTGGTAGACGTGAACCCCGGTGACGACCTGGACGCCAGAGCCAACGCCGCTCCCGCAGGAGCCGTCATCGAGGTCCATGGCAAGGCGGGTGTCGGCACGTTCTTCTACAAGGTGAACAAACCCATCGAGCTCAAGGATGGCCAGAAGCTCGTCGGAGACGCGGGGACCACAAAACAGCTCGGTCCCGCGATTATCCCCAACCCCGTCGTTGGCATCGAGAAGGCTCGCGGCGTCTCTATGAACACGCTCGTCAAGGCGAAGGGTAACCCCATAAGCATCAGCTGGTTGCAGATCAAAGCCGCGGGCGTGGGCAAAGGCGTGACGGCCGACCTTGCAGGTCCGGGGCTCAGCATGGATCACCTACGCGTCTACGGCGCGAAAGGTCCCGGCATCGGACAGGCTCAGGGCGTCCTCACATCCAGCGAGCTCTTCTCAAACGGCAGAAACGCCTCCACCATCGGTGACACGGCGGCCGGCATCAAGTGCAATGTCGCCTGCGAGGTCGGGAGCACCTACGCGCACAACAACGGCGGCAACGGCATCTGGTGTGACGTAGGCTGTGCCCCTGTCGCCGCGCGTACGAACGGGGTGTGGTTCCACGACAACGTAACCAAGGGCAACTCTCGCTTTGGCATCCGCTATGAGAATTCCCCCAAGCCAGACCTGAACCCTAACGACCCTGTAGAGGCGCTCATCGAAGGGAATCGCTCCTTCGGCAACGGCGAGGGCGGGGTGGCTGTTGCGGACGCCGCCAACGCCACGGTGCGTAACAACGTCTTCGGGAGGAGGCTCGACGGCACGATGGTCCACAATGGTCGCAAGCTCGCCGTCATCCTGCGCAACTCGGGCGAGAAAGATCGCGGCACACAGAGGAACGCGACGGTCACGGGCAACGACCTCAACCGTGAGGGGATCACCGACCGTAACCTCCGGGGCAACGTCTGCACCAATAACAGCTAGTAGAGAGCAGGGGTCCTGCTCTTCTTCGATCAAGCGCGTAGAAGAGTAGTGGCCCCGGAACGTAGCAAGAGATGAGCGCGATGGGGCGAGGGGTATCCTGGATGAACAACCCTCGCCCCATCGAGGAGTCCGGGACCCACTGACCCGTCGGTCTAAGACCCTCGCCCCTTGCGCTGCAGCGTTATCCTAAGTATGGGCTCTAAGCCCCTAGCACTACATGGGCCAGGCAGCCTATATTGAATAGTCCCCTACTGTTCACCTCGCGTTGGCGTCCTCTTTCGTGCAGAAGATGTGCCATTCTACCGATGCGCGCACCCCCGAAGATGGTTTAAGCTCATGAAGCGATGACCTCCTTCATGGGTTGGAGGACGCGGGGAAAGGGCCACAGTCCTACGGGGCTCTGGCCCTTTCTTTACGGGTTTTAGAGGTGTGGGCGTTACGGAACGCGTAGGACGGCAGCTCTCGCGGGGATGAACATCTCGTGCGTCCGCGCCGATAGCCCTGCCGCAACTGGGGATAGGGAAATGTGCCACCTGGCCGATGCTGCCAAGAGGCGACCTATTTAACATCACATTAACGAACTATTGACTCCTGGCAGGAGGTCGTCGCAATCGTGTCTAGCACTATGGAGGCCAAGGTCGCACAGCCGGCCCCAACACCAGGAACAATGCACGCGGGCGCGGCGAGGCGCCAGGTCAAAGGGCTAGTGGGTCAGGCGATAGTGATCCCCACTCTTGTGCTCGCCGACGTTTTGCTTGCGACTGTCGTCTGGGAGATATTCTTCGCCGTACAGCAGGTTCTCGGCCATGGCCAGCTGTCGATCGTCTCTGTCGTGGGCTTCTTCCCATACGTCGTCGCATGGGTTGGCCTGCGTGGATTATCGGGTCTTTACCCCGGCTATGGGATGGGACAAATAGATGAGCTGCGGCGGCAGACACTTGCCTTGCTCACCACGTTGGCCATCACCGCGGTTTTCGCGCTCGCCTTCCACGCGGACGACACGCTCTCCCGGCTGATGCTTTTCGGAAGTTCCTTCGGCCTGTTGCTAGCGGCGCCCGTGGCGCGTTACGGGGTCAAGTACATGCTGATGCGGATGGGCGTGTGGGGGAAGCCGGTCGTCGTGCTCGGCGCCCATGAAGCGGGAGCCCGCGTGTTGAGGGCCTTGCGCAGGGAGTGGCAGCTCGGGCTCAGACCGATTGGCGTCTTCGATAACCATCTGACCCCGGCGGAGGGCGAGGTCGAGGGCGTCCCTTACGGCGGTACCCTGGCTGACGCCATTAGCGCGGCCAAGCAACGCGGTATAGAGACGGCCATCTTCGCCATGCCCTACGTGCGACGCGAGCGCCTGGCGAGGCTCGTGAGCCTTTTCGGCGACACATTCCGGCATATCGTGGTGATCCCCAACCTGGAAGGCATCACCAACTCTGCAGTAGTGGCCAGGGACTTCGCAGGTACCTTCGGGGTCGAAGTAGAGCACAACCTGCTGAACCCCTGGGCGCAGCGTCTCAAGCGTACGCTCGACCTGGCGGCGACGCTGGCGGGGGGGATCTTCGCACTCCCTCTCATCGCGGTGCTCTCGTTGCTCGTGTGGGCGGAATCCGGTGGTTCTATCTTCTATGCGGACCAGCGGTTGGGACGCGACGGCAAGCTGTTCCCTTGCATCAAGTTCAGGACTATGGTGCCTGACGCCGAGGACGCCTTGCGGCGGTTGCTCAGGGAAGACGCAGCGGCGAGAGAAGAGTATATGAAGTACCACAAGCTGCGCGACGATCCGCGCGTCACGCGGGTGGGGAGGCTGTTGCGGAAGACGAGCCTGGACGAGTTGCCGCAGTTATGGAACGTCCTGCGCGGAGAGATGAGCTTGGTCGGTCCCCGACCATACCTGCCTCGCGAGTCCGATGACATAGGGGCTACTCAGGGCGAGATCCTGCGGGTCCTCCCGGGGATCACGGGTCCGTGGCAGGTATCCGGACGCAACGGGACCTCCTTCGCCTATAGGGTGGATATGGACGCCCGCTACGTGCGCGACTGGTCAGTATGGCTGGACCTCGTGCTCCTCTTCCGCACCGTTCGGTGCCTTATGAGCAGGAAGGACGCCTATTGAGACTTCAGCACGCCTGCTCGAATACGCTGGGTATCGCCCTTCCACCATGAAGCCGAGAGATCTGGGAGTAGAGGTTCTTGATCAGGGTATCAGTTGAGGTCGGCCCGGAAGATGCCGGTTTCCGGGTGACGGTACGGGCCGACAGCATCGAGCAGGCCTTGCGTATCACCAACGCCCGCTATTCGGGCAGCGAGGTCAGGGTGGTATTCCCCATCAAGCCTGATACTTTCTTCGTGGCAGAGGAGACCCCCTCGGAGTCCGGGGCGCTGAGGTATACGGGCTAGCCCGGTAGAGAAGACGAGACGATAGTTGAGTACTCATCCCGACAAAGAGCACTACGATGCTCATGTAAGCAGGATCGCCCGCGGAGCCGGGATAAGCTTCGTGGGCCAGGGGCTGGGACGGATCTTCACCTACGCTACCCAGGTAGCTCTGGCGTGGATGTACGGCCCTGCGCAGCTCGGGTTCTATGTACTCGCGATCACGCTGGTCGAGCTTACAAACGTCTTGTCCCAGTTCGGGATGGACAACGGCGTTGTGCGCTACGTGGCTTACTACAGGGCCGAGAAGGACGCTTCCAGGGTGCGCGGCACTATCTTGATGGCCCTCTTCGCCCCGTTCGCGTTGAGCGTGGTGATCGCAGCCCTGATCTTCTTCAACGCGGGTTTTCTCGCCGGCGAAGTCTTCCATAAGCCACCTCTGGAGATTATCTTCAAGGTCTTCTCGGTCTCACTGCCGTTCCTGACCGTGATGAATATGGCCCTCTACGCCACGGTGGGATTCAAGACCGTCAAGTACCTGATCTACGTGCAGCAGGTCATACAGCCCGTGGTGAGCTTCGTTCTCATAGCGGTCTTCTACCTGCTCGGGGCCGACATAATGGGAGCGGCGTTCGCCTACGTTATCTCCACCGTGGTCGGCTCTCTCGCGGCTCTGTACTACTTGAAGCGGATGTTCCCCAAGCTGACGGACAGGAATAGTTCCACCGCGTTCGAGACCAGAAAGCTGTTTAATCACTCCTGGCCCCTGATCATTTCCAACGTTACGCAGCGTATCAACAGTTGGACTGCGGTGACCGTGCTCGGCATCTTCGCGACGGCCAGTGCGGTGGGTATCTACAACGCCGCTGCCCGCACGGCGATGCTCTCGGCGCTGGTGCTCTTCGCGTTCAACGGGATATTCTCCCCGATCATCTCCAGCCTCTACAGGAAGAACCTCATGGAAGATCTCAGCCGCCTCTACCAGGATGTCTCCCGGTGGGTCTTCACTGGTGCGTTCGCGATCTTCCTGATCACCATACTACTGGGCAGAGACATACTGCAGATAATTGGTCCTCAGTTTGTCTCCGGATGGGTGGTACTTGTCGCCATAGCCGTGGCCCAGCTATTCAACTCCTCGGTCGGGCCCACCCAGCGTATGCTGGCCATGACCCGCCACCAGACCGTGCTGATGATGGCGACGGCGGGCTCGGCCGTGATCGGCGTAGCGGCGAACTTCGTTCTGGTCCCGATGTACGGCGCTCTCGGCGCGGGCATCGCCACGGCGGCCGCGATATTCTTGATGAACGCCATCAGCCTCCTGGCCGTCCGGCGGCTACTGGGATTCTGGCCCTACAGCCGCGAGTACGTGAGGCCAATCGCCGCAGGGACCCTTGCCGCCATGGGCGTTTATCTGGCGAGATTGGAGTTTTCATTCTCCTCCCCAATACCCACCGTACTCGTTTTCAGCTCTCTGTTCGTGGCACTGTTTGCGATACTGCTGTTGGCTGTGGGACTGAGTCCGAGCGACCGCAAGTTCCTGACTCCTTTGTGGGAGACCCTCCAGCAGGGGACGACCAAGCTGCGCGCCCGCGCCGCCCGCGGTAGCTAGAGTTCGGGCGTGTTACTAGCGCGTCTGGCGCTCCATCCGTACGACGTCGCGGCGCACGTCACTTGCGAGTGGGTTAAGAGAAGAAGCCTCGTGATACAACGAGAGTGCCTTCTTGGCATCTCCCCTGCGCTCGTAATAGGAGGCCATTAGCTCGTATGGCACGTAGCTGCGGGGGTTCAACTCTATGGAACGCTCGTAGGCCTGGGTGGCGCGGGGCCAGTCCTTTATGCGCACGGCCAGCTCGGCCTCGTGTTGCGGCAGATATGGGTCCACGGGGTTGAACGTCTCTGCTCTCGCGACCAGGGCTAGAGCCGTTCGCGGGTCTTCCGCAGCGTAGCTCTGCGTCAGGTAACGGTCGGCGATGTAGAGCGGGGCCACGGCGACTATGATCACAGCGGCGAGCGTGGCCCCGCACAGACGCAGGGACCAGCGGGCGGGTGCCGCCTCTGACGGAGTCGCGCTCCATGGGGCCGCGAGCATCGCGAGGTACAGGATCGCCGTCAGCGTCACGGCCGGTATCTGCCAGAACCAATCGACGCTGGAGTGAACGAGCCAGTAGATGACTGAGGCTGCCAAAGCCCCGGTGAGCGCCCTGTCTTCGGCATCCAGCCGTCTTAACCCCCGCCACGATCCGGCCACGAGACAAGTGATCAGAAACCCCAGAAACAGCGTCCCCCCGACCGCGCCTCGCTCGGCGAGTATCTCGAGAGGTAGGGAGTGTGGCTGCCGAACGGAGCCGGCTAGCTCCGTGCGCAGCCGATAGTAAGTCTGCTGATAGTTCTGCGTCCCGATGCCAAGGATGGGATGCGTGCTGAAGTCTTCCCAGGCCACCTGCCAGTACGTGTACCGTCCCATGCCGGAGACGCTAAGGTAGCGGCTCTGCTCCTGTCCTGCCTTATCGTTGGCCACAAAGGCTCCCCATTTCTCTTGGCCCCTGGTCAGAGGACCTTCGCCGGTTCGCTCGTACGATACGTAAGCTCCGAGGGAGAGAGCTACCAAGCCGCCAGCCACCACGATGGTCCCGGCGGCGCGCACGGTGCCGGTAGATGGCTTCCACCTCTCGTCCACGAGCCCCCAGAGAAGACCGAAGAGGCCGGCTCCGGCAGTGGCGAGCCAGACTAGTGGCAAGGCCCGGTTCAGCGCCGATGCAGGGTCTCCGCCGTGCACGAACTCAAGGTAGACGTTGTTGAGTCCCGGGAAACTGAGGTACACCGCCACCGCAATTGGCGCGAGGACCAACAGACCACGCAGCCGCTGACACGAGAGCAGGAAGTATACGAAAGACGAGACGACCAAAGCCAACATAGCGCCACGAGATTGAGTCAGGATGATGAGGGCGCTGCCCGGTACCGCCCCGGCGAGTATCAGGCCGCGGACGATAGGGTTTGTGCGCCGCGAGCCGGCAAGGTAGATGGCTGCCCAGAAAGGAACGAGCAGAAAAGCGGCCTCACCGTTGAAGTAGCCGACGCTTCCAAGCAGCCGGTTCCTATCAAAGAGCTCCCCTAGAAGCGGGACCAGTATGAGCGCGGTAGACACCGCGACAGCAGCCGGGCAGAGAACCGAAGCAAGAACTAGCCACCTGCGCGATGCTCCGCGCGAGACCAGGCCGATACTGATCCAGAAGACGAGCAGATAAAATAGGGTCTGCGCCGCACCGAGCCAGGCCGCCCCCCGGTCCGGCGTCCACAGCAGGGAGAGGAAAGTCCATACCGCGTACAGGGCGAAGAGGCCCGTTGCCACGATGCTTACCCTGGACCTTGGGATGGGTGGCCAGCCAGCAAGCGAGACCGCGAACATGAGTGTGGCGAGCGACAGGGCGAGGGGGGCCCAGTCACCGAGGAAGTAGCCTCCCTCGGCGACACCCATCCACGAGACGAGCAGCACTATGGCAACCAGCGCTAGGCTCGGCGCCACGCGGCGCCGTCTTCCCGAAAAAGAGCTCGGGTGAGAGCTCGGGTGCCGGAACACCGGCACCTTTGAACTCGATGGCGTGGTCACGCTCCGGAGATCGGACCCGAGAGCAGCCTCCCTAGATGAGTACTGCATCGAGTTCGGAAGAGGGCTGGTCGAACCCGATAGCGTTTTGGGCTATCGGCGGCTAGTCATTGCCCGCCGCACAAGCAGAGCAGAACCACAGCAGAGCAACACAACACCCAGTAGCGCCAGGTAGAGTAGCGGTCCGCCGGTAGAGGGCAGCACGCCCTCAATACCTCCCAGCAGATGTCCGACGCCCGCGTCCTTTGCGGGGTCTGCGGGGTTCCCATACTGCGAGCCGAAGGGAGTATCGGCGAATGCGGCCGCGGCCCGACCCAGAACTAGGACGAGCATCGACAAAGGCAGCAGGACTAGACGTGTAGCCACGGGCGTAACGATGCTCTTGTTCATTCTTCTCGCCTCCATCAAACAAATTTGGTTACTAAGTACAGTATGATGACCTTGGCGGTCTTCTACATCTGCCAGATGGCACATTCTCGCGTAAAAAGCGGTGCCCGGGCCGTTCGCGGAATCTGCCTTTACGGTGCTCCTCTGACATCGCTTCCCGGCGGGAAGGGTCACGTAAGCCCCCGCCTAGTGGGCTCGACGTTGTTCACGACGAGACCGAGGATACTGGATCCAGCGCTCTCTAGGGTATGCATGGTGCGTCTTAAAGCATCTCTGGTGGTGTCCTGCGCGTCCAGGACAAGCAAGACGCCGTCAGCCCGAGAGGCTAGCTCGAGAGGATCTGCGAAGGTTCCGATGGAAGGCGGTCCCGCCGCCAGCAGGTGTGCGGAGTCGAGAAGCACATAGTCGAACCGCGTTCGTGCTTCTCTGACGACCTCCGAAAACCGCCTGGAGCCCAGCAATTCCGTCGGGTTGGGAGGTATAGGCCCGGCAGTCACGATATTCAGGTTCGCAAGCGGCGGTTCCCGCAGCAAGTCTTGCAGGCTGTGCCCGTTCGTCAGCACGTCCACCAGGCCGTAGGAGTTGGACAGACCGAAGACCTTGTGCAGGAGCGGAGTGCGCAGGTTACAGTCCATTATGAGGGTCTTGTAACCCGCCTGGGCGAGCGCCACTCCCAGGTTGGCGCAGGTGGTGCTCTTGCCCTCGCTGGGACCGGGGCTCGTCAACACGACCACCGCCGGAGGCGCCATCGTCAGGGTGCGCAGCAGGCTCGCACGCAGCGAGCGGTAGGCTTCGGAAGCGCGGCCCGCTGGATCGTCGAGGGTCGCCAGCCGCCCGGAGAAATCGTCCTTCGCCACCTCCGTGCGGGCCCGACGTTTTAGCTGAGATCCCATAATCCTAACCTCGCTTCCTGCTCTTGTCCCTGGGAGGGTCAAACTTGGGAATGACGCCGAGGGCGGGTAACCCGGAAGCTCGCTCTATCTCCTCGATCGACCGCCAGCCTTTGTCCAGGTTCTCCAACAAGAACGACAGGAGCACGCCCAGCATCGCCCCCACCGCGAAGCCCAGGAGCGCGTCCCGAGACCGGTTGGGGCTCACGGGTTCCTCCGAGACCGCCGCCTTATCCCAGATCGTGGCGGTCACCCCGCTGGCGTTCGGGCTGATCTCGGATACCTGACTGGAGAACTGATGCCCCGTGTCATCTACTACGCGCTTGGCCATCTCGGGGTGGGCACTCTGGTAGGTGATCTGGATGAACTGGGTTTCGGGGACCTGCTGCGCGCTCAGGTTTTTCAGGAGATCTTCCGGCGCTATCGACAGGTTCAGGTCCTGTATGACAGCCGCGGCTATCCGGTCGCTCGTTATGGCCGCCGCCATCGTTGTTGTCAGGGTCTGAAGCCCCTGAAGATCGCTCGCCGAGAGGTTGGACGTGGACGATGTACTGGTGTTATTCTGAGTCTGACCGATCAGTATCGTAGTAGAAGCTTCGTATTTCGGCGTCTGAAAGTAGCTATACCCGACGGCAACTCCGAGGGTTGCGATCGTGAACAATGCTATTATCCACCAGCGTCGCAAGAGCACCCGCAGGATATCTGCTAGTGAGAGGATGTAATCTCCTTCGTGGGCTCCTCTCGACAGGGCATCAAGCCTTGGTTCGTGGCTCATCGCGACGAAGTCCTTTCTATTAGTTGCCATGTGTAGTTCACTTTCGCTCCTGTCTCAGGACGATGAAGGCGTCAATATCTTACCGTTTTCGCCTGGACGCTGGGTCTTCTCCTCAACGCCCGAACCATGACGTGTGAGTGATTGTGCAACCGAGCCCGACTCTGGCGGGAACCTCATCGCGCAGATGTCCGTTGGAGGAATAGAGGTTCACATTCGTCACCTTGTGATCGTCCGGCCGAGCTCCGCGCATACGTAAGAGCTCCTTTCGCTTAGCACTCAACAAAAAGATGTTATCGGGCGGGTAGGATAGCTACGTCTGCCATGTGGCATATTTTGTCCTGATACTGGATAGTGTACAGGCTGCTGGATCATTCGGGGAGATCTGGACGCTTCCCAAGAAGGGGTCTGCCGGTGCCCGCGGTCCCACCATACATCGTCAAGCCTATCTGGCAGCAGTTTGCAGCCCGGCTTGCGCGCAAGGGAGGTGGATCATTCGCCAGGGTGCCACTGCCAGCGCGCACCCGACCGAGTGGTCTTCAAGTAGCCCGTCCAGGTTTTAGTGTTCGGCTGCGCCTACCACGGGATCGCTGAGGAGTCTTGCTCGCAGCCGCAAGCTCTTATTTTGGATTAGTTTAGGCAGCGACGAATATGGTAGAATTTTATCGAATAGGCGATGCGGCCGCTGGCACGGCCCTCGCAGCGACAAAGGCAGCCCCATCGTGAGATGGGTACGCAAAGCCAACGGGTCTCTTTGAGGCGGCCGGGCTGCCGAACAGGGGGGGAAATGCATCGCTACATCGGTCTTCACGAGGGTCGGGGCGAGTTCGGGAGAAAACTGCTTACCGGGAAATCGTTAAGCCGTCAAGAGTTCCTCGGCATGATGGCGCTCGCTGGGCTCGGGGTTGTGGCTCTAGGTACAAATAGAGAACCGAGGGTAACAGAGTACACCGGAACACTCTTGCACGGTGGGTACCAGGATGCCGTAACGCACAACGCTCTCGAGGGCTTGAACAACTTCATAAGCTGGCTTGGAACCGCGAGGGGCTACATCGGTGAGGTCGGCTTTCCCTCCAACCTCGGTGCGCAACGAGAGCCCTTCTACCCGGATCAGATGCAGTGGAAGACTATGGGTGGCGAATACTACTCCCGCTGCGATAGCGCTGGGCTCTGGGTGACCGCACAGGAGGCATCCGAACGCTACTACGATCTGAAGAACGGCGGTTACTACGCGAGCATATACCTGGCCTCCGGCGACGACACACACAAGGTGATCAACCGCGCCGGCTTCCATTCTGCGCTCATTGAAGCCCACGCAGGTACCGGCCGCGGTGTGAACTTCAGCGGCGGGCAAAAGTTTGAAGAGTACAGTATGAGCAACGCGAACCCGGGCGTCTACAACAAGGATTACTGGTACCCGACGGACGGTTCGAACAGGATAGACCCGAACACCGGTCTTGACTCGTTCGGTTACCTAGCTAGCCGCGGCGTCAAGCTGGTGCGTCTTGGTTTGCGGTGGGAGAGAATACAGCCGAAACTGAACAGCCCGCTCTCGACTACCGAACTCAAACGCTTCCGCATCGCCCTCATCCACGCCAGGGAGGCGGGCGTACAGGTCATAATCGACCTGCACAACTACGGTGGCTACTGTACGAACTCGGGCCGGAAGGCCTTGAACACCGCGGCGCTGCCCATCTCGGCGATGGAGGACGTCTGGCGGAAACTCAGCCTTCACTTCGAGGATCACCCCGAGGTAGTAGCCTACGACCTGATGAACGAGCCCTACAACCACGGTGGGGTAGCCGCCGGCAAATTCGCCTCGCCGACGAAGGCGTGGGAAGCGGCCACACGGAGAGTCGTCAAAGCTATCCGGCGTCGGGGTGACACAAAGAAGATAATGGTGCCGACCTACGCTCCCGTGCCGAAGGTTTCAGACAAGCACGCGGGACCATGGATAACCGGCGGCGGAGACATCATGTACACCGCGCACCACTACTTCGATCACTACGACCCCCGCACGGATGGCGGAGGCGGCGACTACCCCATAAGCTACGATGACGAGAACGCCTACTATGCCTCTCAGGGCTACTGAACGACGACTTCCGCGAGCGCGTCCGGTACGTCCTCGGGCCGTCGTCTCTATGCCTTAAGTTTTCGGGCCTCGCGGGTAGCCAGGTGTTCCAGAAGGATCTTCTCGGTCTCCGCGACGACTGCGGCGACGGGCCTTGAGGCGTCCACCACGTGGCCGGTTGGTAGTTCCTTAACCAACCGAAGGTAGGCTTCACGCTGCCTGGACGTCTCTTCGAACGAGACCTCCTGTTTACGCGAGTGAAGCACCTCTGGCGGGGCGTCGAGGAGGATGGTGAGTTGGGGACGGGGGAAGAACCGTCCGGCGAATCGGGCCACCCACAACGGTCCTCCATAACGGTGGCGCCTGGGGTCCACCAGCAGATCCTGATAGTAGCGATCGAACAGCACCAGTGCGCCGCGTCGCAGGTTCGGGTAGATGTCTCGAACATAGCCCAGTAATGTAAAGTCCGCCCACCAGAGAGCCAGCTTCAAGAGGGAGAGCGCGAGACCGCGTGAAGACTTATTGTGCGGGTCCCGAGTGGGAAGCGCTGTGTTCGTGCTGGCGGCGCTCTTGATCTCTTGGTCCCTGAGCTGGCGCTGAGCGCGGACGCGCTTCGTCCAGCGCAAGGGCGACTCCAGCGCGCGGCCGTGATAGCGACTCGTCGACCAGAAGGCCGGGGCAAGATTTCGCTCCAAGTGCGCCATTACCGTGCTCTTGCCCGCGCCGTCCACGCCAAGGAAAGCCACCATGAGGCCAGGAGGACGGATCGCGCGCCCGAGCTTCTGGAGTTTGTCTCCCAGGCGGTTCCACAGCACGGCTACGGGCCGCTCGCTGGCGACCCGGCTCGCCATGTGCAGGTAGAGTTCTCCGGACCGGGCACGCACGGTTTCCCAGCTTTCGGTCCTCGCAGCCTCTGCGACGAGTGTGGCTTCGTCTTCCGGCAAGAGACGGGCCAGGTACTGTTGGCATGAGGTTGGGTCCTCGGTGTACCGCCTGCTCAACAGGCTACCCTGCTCTTCATCAAGAGATCCCTTCGCCGTTCGCTTGACCAGGTAGGCGGCGAACTCCAGGGCCGGCGGGGGCACCTTGAAGAATTTGTAATCGCGGCAGTTGCCCAGAAACTCCTCACCTTCAAAGAATACCCTTCCGTCGATGCGGTAGTCGCCGCGAAAGACGTGAAGCCGGATTATCACGGGCTCACCGTCGTACCACCTGAACAGAGCAAGCCACAGTGCGGCTGCAGGCTGGGTGTCTATTACCTGGATCACCGAGACAGCTCCATCCTCGGACAGGATGCGCGGGATCTCTTCAGGGTTCCGGGAGATTGCGTCTATATCGGACCTGATGCGCTCCGGGTAGTCTTCGTATCCGTGCAGAATGCACAGATCGTGGCCCGCCCGTTCCAGCGTTTCGACGACATCTCGAAACAGGTCTCCCTTGCGCGTGTCCTCCATCAGGCTCCCCTCTCGACATCCGCCGCGTTCGGTTCTCGGGACGGCGACCTCGGTATCTTTCTGGGAGTCACCAACTCCGGGCTCACCCGCGAGATCGAGTAGTTGGCCGGCATGCCCTCCGCCAGATTGATATATGATCGCGCGACTGCGGACCACTGATATCGGGAACGGACGCGCTCTCGCATGGCCGCTGAGTTCTCCGGATAGCTCACAGCTTCGCGGAGGGCTCCAACCATGGCATCCGGCGCGAAGTAGCGTCCTTCGTCACCCAACACCTCCCTGCTGAACGGCCCCTCGATGGCGAGCACCCTAGGGCACGTCGCCATGGCCTCCAGCAGAGCCGGGTTCGTCCCTCCGACGGAGTTGCCGTGTACATAGCAGAAGCAGTTTTCCCGCAACACGGACAGAACCTTGGGATCGTAGACAGCCCCGGCAACCATGATGCCGCTCTCGCCGGACATGGACTTGATCTCTTCGGCGTAGGAAGACCCATGCTTGTATCCTATTAATAGGAGCTTGAACCCGTCTTCCGCAAGACGGGCCGCCTTGAATGCTCTAGCCGCGTGGAGCGGCAAGTTATCCGGCTCGAAACGTGTGATCTGCAGGAAATAGCGACCGGGTGCCACCCCGTAGCTCTCCAGGATCTCCGGTTCTTCGTGCGGCGACACCACCGGTGTCCGGGGAACGCCGTATGGGACGAACTCGGTGTCCCTACCGAAAGCCTTCTTGTAGAAAGACTGCATAGCCTTCGAGTCGGAGATCACACCTCGGCAGAGAAGAGAGATCAGGAATGAAGCCAGCAGGTAGTAGGCTTTGAAGGGCCATCTCCACTTTGCCCGACGCCACTCCATACCATCAGTGTTGACCGAGGTCGGGATGCGGGCCAGCAATGTCAGCAGGATGCCTGGGAGGTTGGCGTTATTGAACCAGAAGACGTGACCGTAATCCTTGCGGTTGCGCAGCAGGTGACATCCAGTCTGGAACGCAGAGACGAAGGTGTCGAGGGCGCGATGGGAACTGCCATTTACGTAGATCAACCGACGTCCTTCATGGTACTCGAGCATCTCGTCGCTGGATGACTCCCGACAGAAGACCGCACAAGCGTAACCGTTCTCGACGAAGCGCTGGCTGATCTCATCCACGGCGGTCTCGAACCCGCCGTAGTTGGCTGGCACACCGCGGGTGCCGCAGAAAGCCACCATCCTCCCGTTCATACGGTTCCGGGACTCCACAACTATCCGGCCTTCAGGGCCGCGCGATAACATGCTGCCGTCAAATCGCCGATCGTGTCCCATCCGTGGTGCTCACGCATGTGCGAGAGAGCGCTCGCCCCGACCCGACGCAACTCTTCGGGTCTCGCCATCACCTCGATAAGCCTTTCGGCCAGAGCCTCAGCGTCGCCCGCAGGGAACACGTACCCGTTCTCCCCGTCCGACACGACCTCGGTCATCCCCTCGATGTCGGAGACCATGACCGGTCTTCCGTAGCTCATGGCCATTAGGAGTACGCCGCTCTGGTAGATCCTGCGGTAGGGCAACACAACCACATCGGCCGCCGCGTAGTAGCTCGCTACCTCGTGGTCGGGGATAAAGCGGATATCGAGGACGCAGTTGTCGGATATGCGAAGGGCGTCGATCTGCCTCCGGTAGCTCTCGAAGTCGTCCTTCCACACCTTTCCGGCGATGATGAGGATCGTATCCGGTCGCTCCCTGATGAGTCTGGGCATGGCGCGCAGAAGAATATCGAGGCCCTTGACCTCCTTGATCTGTCCGAAAAAGAGCAACACTCCACCTTCACTCGATAGGCCGAGGCGCTGTCGAGCCTCTTCTCTCGCCGGCGTTTCATCGATGACATGCAGGTAGTTGCCGTGGGGGATCACGGTCATCTTGTGCGCGGGCACTCGCAACCTCGTTCCCAACTCTCTCTCGGCGACTTCGCTCTGCGCGATCACCCGATGCGCGAGCCGGTAGGCTCTCTGGACCATCCACGGGACCGACAACCGCTCGACGAAAGACCGCACGTCGTGGGCGGTGACGACTACCCGGAGCCCCAACGCTCTCGCGAGCGCCACGTTAAAGAGTTCCAGCGGCCCCACGTGAAAGAAGTGGAAATGCGCGACCTGTGTCCCGCCCAGTTTCGCGCGCAGCAGCGCCCCCACACTGCCCCGTACGTAGCGGACTCCCCTCAGCCAGGTGGGAGCGTCACCGTATATCCGCCGGTAGGGGAACCGCAGCGTGTACGGGACGGCGGTCTTGACAGGGGTCTCGTCGCATGTGTAGAGCGTGACGTCCACCTTGGCTTCAGAGAGCCCCGCGCAGAGGCCGAAGTCGTAGTAGTCCATGCCGCCGTGCCCCCCCACGGGCTCGATGACCGCGGCTTTCATACCTGCCGGTTCATCTGCTCGCACCTCAGTATCCCAGAGCTTTCATCGTCTCGTTGAAGGCGGGGCGGATGGCCGGATGCATGTCGAAAGGTTCGCTCTCGGGAGCCGGAGAGAGTTCCTGCTCCCCGAACCTCAGGAACACCTTGTCGTGCGGCAATTCACAGAAATCCAGCAGCCTGCTCAACTCATCACGGGGGTTGCTGACGAGCGACTCGTAGTGAAGCGGGTGGATGCAGTCCGCGTAGCGATCCAACTGTCGCAGTCCCTCACGCATGGTGATGATCCACTCTACGACCGCCATGTCTCTGTGGCGGTCGTACCCTCGGATCACGCCTTCGGCCCCCGACAGGCTTTCTTCCGTAGGCACGAGTTGTTCCAGCATTACGCGCCACTTGCGGTTGTCAGCTCCCCACCAGTCGTGGTTCTCTTTCGCTCTTCGGACGCCCTTGCGCTCGGACCAGTGCTCGATGGAGTTGCAGGTGTCCCAGCCGTTGCGGATGAGGAAGATGAATCGCGCGTCGGGAAAGATGGCCTTGACGAAAGGCACACGGAAGATCAACTCGGGATACTTGTCGACTACTCTCTTGCTCGCCACAGCCCGCAGATATGCTCCGAACAGGCGCCGGGCCCTGCGGCGCACCGCCTCCGTGGCGTCGCTCTCGTACAGTCGGTAGCGTGATAGATCATGCGAGTACTGGCCGGAGACGTCGGCGTGAGGGTAAACGGCCTGCCACAACGCCTTAGGTTCGTTCAGGAAGCCCACGTCATGGTGCATAGACATCAGGACGCCCAGTATGGTCGAGCCACTTCGGCCCGTTCCCACGATAAAGACGGGCTTCTCTATTTCCCTCAGTTGTGGCAGGCGCATCTCGAGGGCGAAATGAGCGAAGACCAGAGGGTTGATCCACTGCCCTTTCGTGGTAAGAGGACGCCCCTCGAACAGGGCGTAGCTGATAAGGCGTGGGACCACCTTGGCCGGCCTGGTCTTGATGTAGAGGGGATCCAATTGGGCTATCATGACAGGCGCCTCTTGATCGTCTCTTGGATGTTCCTCATCCTCCCGAGGTTTAGGAGCAGCGCGAAGACCAGCTTTGCCGGAAAGGAGACCAGACTCGCGAACAACCGCGTAGCGTTCGGGCGGCATGGCGTCAGCAGGAGGTAGCCGAAACGCCGCATCGGGCCGCCGCTAATCTTCTGGCACAGGTATATCTCCGTCGAACTGAGCCCTCCTCTTTTCCAACTCCCGGCTCTGTCTCTGTTTATGCCTCGCTGTTCGGGATGGTCGAGCCCGCTGGATGAACCGACCTGGGGGACGTGCAGCATGTTTTCCTCGAAGGACAGTCCGGCGAACTCGCACACCTGTCGTATGGCGCACTCCGGGTCGTTGACGAGGTCTTCAAAGCGCAGCAGATGCACCCTGGGGTCGTCGGCGTGGCGCCCGGCCGCTCTCGTGGAAGCGTTCCACAGCTTGGAGATGACGATCGGGTGGTAGTTGGCCCAGGAACGAACAGCTTCCCTGAACGGTATGTCGTCGGCTCCCAGAAAACGTCTCTTCCACTTCCGCTTCTGGGATAAGAGGACATCTCGCGGGTCGCGCACCATGCTGATGACCCGCGCTTCCGGATAGAGGGCCAGTATCTCTCCGATGTAGAAGACGTTGCGGGGAGTCTGGTCGCAAGGGACCGTTTTCCCGTTCTTCTCCGCTTCCGAGACCAGGAAAGCCTCGAAGATTTTCGCAGGGAACAGGTCTCTAGGCCGCAGGGAGGCGAGTAGTCGCTCGGCTTCTCCGTAGAAACGCTCCCGGCGGCCCTGATTGAGATATCCGTCTCTCTGGATACACAGCAGACGGGCGGCGAGGCTCACGGCCTCAGACCTGGAGATGCTGCGTTCCCCATCCGGCGCTGACCACAATTGCTCGAAGAAGTGGATCTCACCCAAAGTAAAGACTTCAGGATGCTGGCCGAGCACGCGGCCCACCATGGTGGTGCCGCTGCGGCTGTTGCCGACAACGAATATGGGACCCCTCTCGCGCAGATCCGCGGGCGCCTGGACGCCGGGCTTCTCTGCCGGGCTAGCTCTCATCTCTTGCTCGCAGCCAGTGGCTCAGATCGCGGTTCAACATTTCCTGCAACCTCTGGATGTCGGTCCGGTACAGGTCCATCAGGAATCCACTGGAGTCGGCATCCATCGTGGACCTGGCGCCTTCTCTGAAGAGCAGCGATTGGCGGAGTTGCGCCCTGACCTGGTGGTTGGGGATGATCCTCGCCCTGAGGGCTCTGGAGAGCCTGGACCGGAACAGCCCGGAGGCGAGAACGTTCCTAGCCAGCCGGTTCTTCGGAACCGAGTACTTGTTGTAATGGACATCCGTCCGGATCTTTTCAGCGTAGCCCGGCTCCACGTCAAGGAATCCGAAGGCGCTTTTCAGAAGCGCCCTCGGGTCCCGGATTAGCTCCTCGTAGAGAAAAACCTTGACCCGCGCACTGCCGAACGTCTCCAGGTAACGCTGCACCTGCGCGGCGTAGAGGCCTAGGTCTATGTACTGGTCGGAGACGCCCCAGCCCTTGATTTCCGCCCGTTGGTCTCGCTCCAGTGCTTCAGCGAAAGTTAGGTCCTGCTTACCGGCCCGGACATCCATCATGTAGTGGGAGTACGCCCGCTCCACGGGGTTGCGCAGGATCGCGACGATCTTTGCCTGCGGGACCGCATCAAAGATGCGGTGGGGAGCGAGTTCGTCCCACAGGTACGAGGGACTGGCCTCTCCCACGGCGGCCTCGCTGGTCCGTCCCTTGAAGAGCCTCAGGTACTCCTCCTCCGAGGCGACAGGGTGGGAGCCGCGTCCCGGAACGTCCGGTATCCTGGAGAACCAGTGCGGCTCTTTATTGGGTGACATGTATACGTCGGGATGCTGGCTAAGGTAATGGTAGAGCGACGTGGTACCGCTCTTGGCCGCTCCGACGATGAAGAAGTTGGGCCAGGTGTCTGATCCACGGAAGTTCGCCACCGTGGCGTTCCCTGCGGCACCATCAGACATCGGGGAGCTCACTAGGAAGCCTCCCTGCTGACGGCGACGTCCGGGTGCAGGTCCAGCATGGCTGCCGCTGTGCCTCTCGGGATCACGTACACGTTGGTGACGCGCTCGACGCCGGAGAGGGTAAGCTCTCCCAGTATCTCTCCGGTCTCTATGGAGATTGCCTGCACCATGTTCGGGGTCTGCGGGACCTTCGGGTTGAGCGCTAGATACCTCCTGCGGAACTGGGAGACGCCCACATAGAACAGGCCGAGTGACTCGGACGTAGCCGCACCTCTTACCCAACCCCTGGACGAGATCGTTCCTCGCGGGGTCCAATCCGGTCCGTAGACGGAGACCCTGGAGCGGCCGCTATCGCACACCCAGTAATCTCCGCGCACTTTCCTGAGGGTATGGGGTCCCTTCAGTCCCAGGTGCGTCGCCTCGCTGGTACTCAAGTTGACGACGCCGCCGTTCCCGTGGCGACCCATCAGCCTTCTGGCTGCGCGACGGATCAGCTGTGAGTTGCCCAATGCGTAGTGGACCAAGACGTAACGGTCTCCGTCAAAGCCCTCGAATACCTGGTTGCAGTGAAACCTCTCCGCTTCCTCTTTTACGTCCCCGGCAAGTTGCCGCTGGTCATCCTCGCCTTCGGCCAGATAGGAGGATATCTTCGGCGAGGAGCCGTAAGCCGAGAGGTTCACGCGTTCGGTGACGTGGTCCCGCGCGATGTCGAAGGCCACGATCTGGTCCAGCCCGGTGTTTGCTAGCCAGAGGGTGTCTTCCGCCATGGTTAGTTCGTGTAGGTCTCGCAGGTCAGGAATCCTGAGATCCACAACGTGCTGGTGCACCAGGTCAACCTTGAACAGCTCGGTCTCGGTGGCTAGATACAGGACACCGGACGCCTGTGGATGCGGAGCCATCGAGATAACGCCCCATTCGCCCCAGGAGTCGAAGCAGGAGGCGTGATGCACCTCCCCATCCATGATAATTTGCACGGGCCTGACTCTGGAGCGCTCGAGTCTGCGGTCTTGCGGGAAGGCGTGAAGAGAACCAAGGACCAGAAGAGCCTCATCCGGATGTATCAATGTTCCCCACGTATTCGCTTCCGCCATGCCTGATCCTGCCTCCAGTCTCCTTGCCTGATCCTGAGTCTTACGAGTCTCTGCAAGGAAGATGCTAGGTGGTGACGCAGCGGGACGCGTCTGCCAGGTGGCACATTTTAGGTGCGGAGCGGCTCTCTGGGAGGTTCGCGGCGCCCCAAACATTGTAGACTGCGGCTGTCATGGTCGTTAGGGTGATCGCATCAAACCTCGGGCCCATCGCGCCATGCTGGGAGTGCTTCCTCACCGTAATAAGCTCACCGGCGGCGGTCGGTACCCAGGCTTCTTCCTCTGGCCCGGTGACTTGCCGGGGCGGGAATCGGGGCAAGATTTGCTCCTGAGAAGGCCGCTGCTCGCTCAAGTCTTATTGCTGGTGAGCCTTATGGGTGGCTTCGGCTTCCTGGGTTTCTATCCCGCCTTTCATATAGAGTTGATCGCGGAAGCTTGCACCATACTTCTATATCTGTGGCTCGCGCTCTCGATACCCATTGACTCGAGGTGGTTTCTGTACTTATGTCTCCCGGCGTTCGGGCTTGCGGTTTTCATAGTGTTTTACGCGTATGTCTTTACCATCAGAACAGATACTCCACTGTTCCCTAGCATCGCCGCTCAGAGGTACTACGTGTACTTCCTGATCGCGCCAGCGACCTTCGCTCTACGCATTCACGGTTGGAAGCTGGCCGACTTCAGACAGGTCTTCGTCCTGGCGATGTTGATGTCGATGGCTAGCCGCGTCGTCGCCGATTTCACACTCTCGCCCAGATCCTTGCTACTCTCGGGAGACTTGTTCTCCTACGGACTGAATGCGACCTACAGCCAGCAAGCGTATCTCCTCCGGCGTCTAGACCTCAGCGTCCTGTTCTCGGCCCTCTACTTCGGCAGGAGAGCGCTGCAGGTTCGGAGTGTGTATGTGGTGAAGGGTGCATACCTGGCGATAACGGCGCTGGCCGCTCTGATGCTGCTCGTAGACGTACCACGCGTGTTGTGGGCATCGGCCGTGATTGCAGTGGTCCTGTATGGCCTATTCTTGGCACAGCCATGGCGGGCGAGGATGTTCGTCGTGCTGGTGCCACTGCTCGCCATGATCATACTCCTGTCGCTACCGCAGATCGGCGCAGCCTTCTCCGGGATGTTCAGCGAGGAATTGTCCTATACCGTCAGGGTTGGCAGCTCCCAGATCGCCTGGGACGTAGTCTCCAAGCACCCTTTGTTCGGTATGGGCCAGGATAGCGCGGGGTCGATTACGTTCCAGGAGTTGTTTGGTGAGACGTTCTTCCCCTCAGACGTCGGGCTTCTGGGCATCGCTTTTCAGTTCGGCGCAACTGGGCTTCTACTGTACCTGTTCTATTGCGGATGGTTGTTCGTGAATCTGCTCCGTGCACTCTGGAGCTACGGCGGAGAGGCGCACGCCGCGGAGCGGGCTTTCTTGTGGGCGCTGTTCATAATCAGCCTGGCGATCATGCTGGGCTCTCCGATACAGGCGAGGTTCGTCAAGCCTGAAGGACTCGCGATCGCCGCGTTTTCTCTGGGACTCCTGATAAGGCGCCAACACGGCCCGCTGAACCATTCGCACATGTACTCGCGGGGAGATTAGATGTCTTCGCCCTCGAAGCACACGTATTCCGACTAGTCCTTTGGCATACCCTCGTTGTATGCTGAGGATCGCCTCGGTGTACCCGCCGGATCACGCGGGAGGTTCGCGTCATTCACAAGAGATAAGTCGTTTGCCTGACCCATAAGCACTCTAATAAATGTGCCATGTGGGGGATGTGTCCAAGCATCGGCTCCTCTAGCATCGAAAATGCTGAAATGAGAACCAGTTGGGCATGATCTCCCACCTGTGAACAGAGGAGCTTTACATTGAATAGCTGGGTCCCAAAATTGGGCAGTGGGCGCACCACCCGTCTCCGGTTAGCGGTGCTCGCCGCTGTATTGCTTGCGATGCTTGTTGGTTTTGGTTTGCAGAACAGTATTCCC
Source organism: Actinomycetota bacterium (assembly GCA_902812425.1). Classification (GTDB taxonomy): domain Bacteria; phylum Actinomycetota; class Rubrobacteria; order Rubrobacterales; family Rubrobacteraceae; genus Rubrobacter_D. The sequence continues at coordinate 5,539 of CADDZK010000001.1, read as the reverse complement.
AAGGCACATGCAGATGCTGCCGACGTGGGTTACAGGGATTTCTCTTACACTGGCACCGCCTCTCCCACCGGCAACAAGCCCCAGGACAAGCTCTGGTACACATCTGATGGCACCTGGTGGGGGATCCTCTTCAACTCGGCAACCGATTACGATATCTACCGTTTCAACAAGACTACCCAAAGTTGGTCGGATACCGGAATTCTCATAGACAAGCGCAACAACACAAAGTCCGATACTCTATGGGACGGCAACCACCTCTATGTGGCAACCTCGACGGTTAGCACCGCCGGTACAGATCAAAGTGCCTACCTCAGACGTTACAGCTACGATCCGGCGACCCAAAGGTGGACCCTCGATAGCGGTTTTCCAGCATTGATTGGAACTGGTCCTATGGAGGCGATCACAATTACCAAGGACTCCACAGGTGAGCTGTGGGCGACCTTCACCCAGCCTGACTCTACTGGGCAGTTCCGCCAAGTCTACGTCAACCATACCCAAGGGAGCGACTCCAGCTGGGGACAACCTTACGTGCTCCCTGTCTCAGGTGCCAACAGCCTCAGCGCCACCCTGGACGATATCTCGGCGATAGTCTCCTTCGACCTGAAGACCGAGGCACCGAAGGTCGGGATCATGTGGTCCAATCAGAATGACGGCACTATCTACTTTGCTGCGCATCCTGACGGTACTTCCGACGACAACTGGCAGCCATACCCCGCTCCGGTGCAAGGTACCAAGGCCGCCGATGACCACATTAGCATCAGGTCGCTTGAGGCCGACCCGAGTGGCAGGGTGTTTGCGGTAACCAAGACCTCCTTCGGTGATACGGTCAACAAGGACCCAAACGCACCCTTGATTTACATGTCGGTGCTGGGGCAGGATGGGACCTTCACCAAGTACGTCGTTAATACGGTACAGGATGACGTTACCCGCCCGATCCTGACTATCGACACCTCAAACCGCCAGGTCTATGTGTTCACTGCTGCGCCGTTGAAGAACACCGTAACCAATCCAGACGGCACCGTCTCTGTCGTGGAACCCAGGGCGATCTTCTACAAGAAAACCTCCCTGGACAACATCTCGTTCTCGGCAGGCCAGGGAACGCCGTTTATCAGGAACGCGGCTAATTCCTTCACGGATAACCCTACCTCCACGGACCAGAACGTAACCAGCACAAGCGGACTCTTGGTTCTGGCTTCATCGGATGATCCTGCAACCGGAACCCGCAACTACCTCCACAATTACATGGAGCTTGGCAATGCTGACACCACGCCGCCGGAGACGACGATAGACTCCGGCCCGACTGGCACGGTGGCCAACACCTCAGCGAGCTTCTCCTTCTCCTCCACAGAGGCGAACTCCACCTTCCAGTGCAGCCTGGATGGAGCCCCCTTCACTTCCTGCACTTCGCCGCAGAGCTACACCAACCTCTCAGAGGGTCAGCATACCTTCAAGGTAGCTGCGGTAGACGCGGCAGGTAATCTGGATGCCACGCCTGCCAGCGCAACGTGGACTGTGGACACCACGCCAGACACGAGCATCACTTCTGGTCCCTCTGGCACGGTAAAGAGCAACTCCGCGAGCTTCTCGTTCTCCTCTACGCAAGCGAACTCCACGTTTGAGTGCAGTCTGGATGGAGCCTCCTTCACTTCCTGCACTTCGCCGCAGAGCTACACCAATCTCTCAGAGGGTCAGCATACCTTCAAGGTAAGGGCCATAGGCGGCGCAGCGGGTAACGTAGATCCCACGCCCGCAAGCGTGACTTGGACGGTGGACACCATTGCGCCGGATACGACGATCACTTCTGGTCTTTCCGGCACCGTCAAGGATAAATCGGCCAGCTTCTCGTTCTCCTCTACGGAGGCGAACTCCAAGTTCGAGTGCAGCCTGGATGGAGCGGCCTTCAGCTCCTGCACCTCACCAGCGAAGTACAACGGTTTGAAGGACGGTCAGCACACGTTCCGGGTAAGGGCCATCGACGCAGCGGGCAACGTGGATCCCACACCTGCCTCCAATACCTGGACGGTGAATACGAAGAAATAGGACGCTAACCAACAGCCACGAAATCAGTCTGACGAAGGGTGGAGCCACTTGTGTGGCTCCACCCTTAACCGTGGCAGGGTTCCTCAGAGGTACATAGAGCACCGCAATAGCCAGGTCATCCGCTTCCCAGACGGATGGCTGCATCCTTTTCCCCCACCTATCATCCCCATAGAGGACAGCGGGTTCTTCGCCCCAAGCATTGATAACTTTTGAAGACTACCCTACGGTGGTTCTGAGAACGAACTATCCGGCACGTTGTGGGTTGAGTGGTATCAATGTGGTGCTCCTCAAGGTACGCATAGCTTCGGACGCATGGGCTCGTAAGCAATTTTTGTCGTCCGAGTGGTTCGTATACCACCATCCCTGGATGTCTATGATGCGCCCCGAGATGCCAGCTCACATCGGCCAGACGGCACATTTCGCCCCAAGAAGGCAATCCCGAGCACGCCATCGGAGGATCGAGATTCGAGAGAAAGCGTACTTCTCTTGCTAGGGTGCTTCGGCGAATCCCACTATTCCAAGTTCCAGTGCCCTAACTACTGCCTGGGTGCGGTCAGAGACTCCCAGCTTGGCGATGATATGTTCTACGTGATTCTTGGCCGTGCCAAGGCTTATTACAAGATCCGCAGCGATCTGGCGGTTGGTGCGCCCCAGCTTCATGAGTCCAAGAACCTCCAGCTCACGTGGGGTCAGGGACTCCACCGCGGGGGTAGCCCCCTGAGAACTACGCGCTCCCCTCCACATCTCTCCCTCGGTGGCCAACCGACGTAGAAGGCGTGCGGCCAACTCTGGATCCATCGGGGACTCTCCGTTGCGTACCCGCCGTACCGCTTCGATAATCTCTTCCTGAGGTGCGTCCTTGAGCACGTATCCAGCCGCTCCCGCCTTCAACGCTTCGAGAAGGTAGTCCGGGTTCTCATGCATGGTCAGCATCATGACGCTGGTCTCAGGGTATCTTTGCTTGACCTCCTTTGTGGCCGCCAAGCCGTCCATCTCGGGCATCCGCACGTCCATTAGGATTAGATCTGGCCTGAGACGTGAGCATAGTAAGAGCGCTTGCCGCCCGTTGGACGCTTCGCCGACGATCTCGATGTCGTTTTCGTCGGCCAGCATGTTTTGGAGGCTCTCTCTAGCGAGCTCGTGGTCGTCTACTATGGCTAGGCGCGTCAACCCGCGTCCGTGCTCTGGAGACATCGTATCCTCCACCATCTCTATCCACCTCCGATAAAAGACTGACCGAGTTCACAAGTTTGCGCAGCGCAGGAGCACCCCGCAACGACGCTCGGCGTAGTCCTCGTACAACCGAGCGTTCGATCTCCGCAGCAAGGAGCCTGTCAGGCTCATACGGTAGCGTCGTCATTTGGTCTGCGCCAAAGGAATAGTCGCTGCTATGGAGGTACCGGCTTCCGGTCGGCTTTCAATCTTGAGCTCGCCGCCAAGCATGCTGATCCGCTCTCTCATTCCCGCAAAACCGACCCGCTCGCCCGGCCCGCCTCCCAACGTTTCGAGCGTGGCCGGGTCGAAACCACGCCCGGAGTCCCGAACCTCCAGATAGACTTCTCCGTCCCGTCGCCGCAACTCGATGCTCACCCACTGCGTCTCTGCGTGCTTGCGCACGTTTGTCAATGCTTCCTGCGTGACGCGGAAGAGCGTAATCTCCATCTCCGCAGGCAAGCGCTCGTCCCCAAGATATTCTTCGTAGTCGACGTGGTAGCCTTCTTCGCTTAGGCGTTCGATCTCAAGGGAAATGGCGGCCGCGAGTCCCAAGTCGTCAAGAGCTGTCGGCCTCAAATTCGCGATGACCCGGCGTGCATCTGAGACCGTCGCCCGGACCTGTCCGAGAATTCGATTCAGTTCTCGCCTACCTTTCTCCGTCTCTGGCGCGTAGCGTCGGGCAAACGCCTGCAGGTTCTGATGTGCGGCCACCGCGACCTGGGCTAGACCGTCGTGTACCTCGTAAGCCACACGATGCCTCTCTTCTTCCTGGGTCCCCAATAGCTTCTTCACTAGGTCCTGTAGCGCACGCTCGCGGTCGCCCAACTCCTCGTAGAGCCAGGCGTTCTCAAGCGCAGTTGCAGCTTGGCTGGTCAGGCTACTTATTATCTCTGTCATATCGCCTTGCGCTAACGGTTCTTGGCCGTAAGCTTCCAAAACTCCCACGATACGGTTTCTGGTGCCGAGTGGTAGGCAAAGACCCACAAGGTAGTCGTCTTCGGAGCCTGGGCGTCGGAGCTTGAAGTGCTGTTGCTCTTCGTTCTCCAGCGCTGCCTTGCGTGCCTTATTAGCTTCTGGCGTGAAGCGAACCCGGGGCCACAGATCTTCGACGCCAGCAGACCGCCAGATGCGTAGGTTCCCCTCCTGATCGTTCCTGCTTATGACCGCCGCTGTGAGACCCGCTACGCTGCGCATAATCTCCAGCAGCCTCGTAGCGATCTCTTCCGACTCAAGCGTGGAACTCAAAACCTGGCCAGCCTCGCGCAAGGCGAGCAGAACGCTTAGGCTCTGGCGTAGAGCAATCTCTACACGCTTAGACTCGGTGACATCGTGGGCGACGATGCACATGGCGCGACTGTCCCCGTAAGGGATCACGCCGGCGTTGACCTCAACATCGATCAAGGAGCCATCTTTGCGACGGTACTTCCTCTCGCCGACCAAGTAATGGTTTTCGGCTATGATATGTTCCGTAATCTTGTCTATGCTCTCTTGGTCGTGGGCGACCACGTCGTAGAGCCTCATGCCTTTCAATTCCTCGAGGGTATAGTCTAGTGAGCGCTGCAACGCAGCGTTGGCCTCGAGTATGCGCTTGCTTTCAAGATCCACGACGTAGATGTTCTCCGCTGCATACTCCACCACGGTGCGGTGAAGTTCCTCGCTATCCTTGAGTGCCTTCTCGGCGCGCTTGCGTTCCGTTATGTCACGGGCGGACGCGAAGATCATGCGCCGCTCATCGTACTCGATGGCGCCAACCCCCACCTCCACAGGGTACGCCGTCCCATCCTTGCGCCTCAGCTCGTTGTCGTCCAGGCCAACGATCCTTCCCGGCTCTCCTTGCAGCGCCTGCTCCCAGAGCGTCTCGCCCTCCATGCGCTCTTCCTCCGAGATCAGGCGTGTGGCCACGTCGGCGACCGAGAGCGTGAGAAGCTCCTCACGGGTGTATCCCAAGGCCCGGCACGCCTCGGCATTGCAGTCGACGAAGCGGCCGTACTCGTCGTGGATAAAGAGGGCGTCGGAGGAGTTCTCGAAGAGCTGTCTGAAGCGTCGTTCGCTCTCTTTGAGCGTCATTTCTGTCCTCTTGCGCTCGCTGATGTCCCGAGTGTTTACGACGATGCCGCGTATTACGGGATCGTCGAGCAGGTTGGTGGCGATAGCCTCAAAGTGCCGCCAGACACCGCTGCTGTCGCGCATCCGATACTCAGCAGGCAGGCGCAAACCGGGGACCTCCCTGAGCTCTGCGAACCTGCTCCTCACCGTTTCGAGGTCGTCCGGGTGTATGTAAGCA